>CAVDJG010000088.1:0-7673 GCA_963609005.1 Acidaminococcaceae bacterium | reverse complement strand
CCGGGCAATACTTTGCCTTCGATTGCCTCGAGAAGGGCTCCGCCACCGGTTGAGATGTAGGAAACCTGGTCGGCAAGTCCGAACTTGTTGATGCATGCAACAGAGTCGCCGCCGCCTATAAGCGAGAAAGCACCATCCTTTGTTGCTTCGGCAATAGCTTCGGCAATAGCCTTGGAGCCGCCTGCGAAATTGTCAAACTCGAACACGCCTGCAGGGCCGTTCCAAAGAATTGTCTTTGCACCCTTGATTGCTTCGGCAAATGCCTTGCGTGTCTCGGGGCCTGCATCCATGCCTTCCCATCCTTCGGGTATGGCGTTCGACGGGCAAATCTGGGTGTTGGCGTCGTTCTTGAAATCGTCTGCACACACAGAGTCGGTGCCCAAAACGAGGTTCACGTTGTTTTCCTTGGCCTTCTTGATAACGTCGAGTGCCACATCGAGTTTGTCGTCCTCGCAGATAGACTTGCCTATCTCGCCTCCGAGAGCCTTTGCGAATGTGTATGTCATACCGCCGCAGAGGATGAGGTTGTCAACCTTGGTGAGGAGGTTTTCGATGATGCCAATCTTCGTGGAAACCTTTGAACCGCCCATGATAGCGGTGAACGGGCGCTTGATGTTGCCGAGCACTGCATCGACAGCGTTAACTTCTTTCTCCATGAGATAGCCGAGCATCTTGTGGTCTTTGTCGAAATACTCGTCGATGACAGCCGTGGATGCGTGCTTGCGGTGTGCTGTTCCGAATGCGTCCATAACGTAGCAGTCGGCATAAGAGGCGAGCTTCTTGGCGAAATCCTTCTGGCGTGACTTCATTTCTTTCTTTGCCTCGTCATATTCCGGAGTGCCTTTCTCTACACCTACGGGCTTGCCTTCCTCTTCGGGATAGAACCGCAGGTTCTCGAGCAGGAGAGCCTCGCCGGCCTTCAGAGCCTCGGCTTCTTCGGTGGCATTGCCGCAGTCTTTTGCGAATTTCACCTCAACGCCAAGTGCTTTCGACACGTTGGGGACAATCTGTCCCAATGAAAGCTTCATGTTCACCTTGCCTTTGGGCTTGCCCATGTGGCTCATCATGATGAGAGCGCCACCGTCTGCGAGTACTTTCTTCAATGTGGGGAGAGCGCCGCGTATGCGGGTGTCGTCAGTAACATTTCCATTCTCGTCCAATGGAACATTGAAGTCAACTCGAACAATTGCCTTTTTGCCGGCAAAATTGAAATCTTCGATTTTCATTTGTCTTTATGTGTTTATTTGTTAGAAACTTATTCTGCACGCAAAATTAATAATAAAAAATGATATTCTCATGCAGTGTTATGACAATTTTATAGCTATTTAACCGCGCCTGTATTGTGCTTGGCGGAATGTGGCTGAGGCATGCCGCCCTAGCCTTCATACGGTGTCAAGTCTTCTATTCCAGCTTCGGCCAATGCTTCTTTGCGCTCAACACAGGTGCCGCATTTGCCGCAGTGTGTCTCGCCGCCCTTGTAGCAGCTCCACGTCTGTGTGTAGTCTATGCCCAATTTCTTGCCGATGCGGGCTATGTCGGCCTTGGTTATGTTGGTGTATGGAGCCAACACTCTTGCCTTGACATAGGTTCCGGCAGTCGCTGCATTGTCGATTGCCTTTATGAATTCGGGGCGGCAGTCGGGATAAATGGCATGGTCGCCGCCGTGGTTGGCAATGAGCACGTTTTTCAAGCCGTTGCTTTCGGCTATGCCGATGGCTATCGACAGCATGATGCCGTTGCGGAACGGTACGACGGTGGAAATCATATTGCTGTCGGTGTAGCTGCCTTCCGGAATTGCTTCAGCACCTTCGAGCAGACTGCTCTTGAAATATTGGTGCATGAAATCCAAGTTGATTACGATGTGCTTGATGCCAAGTGCATGGCAGTGCATGGCGGCAAACGGAATTTCGCGTGCGTTATGGTTGCTGCCGTAGTCGAATGAAATGCCGAGTGCAATGCGGTCTTTCATGTCGTGCAGCAGTGTTATGCTGTCCATACCGCCGCTTACAATGATAACTGAGTCTTTCATTTTCTTTGTTTTATCCGAACAGGACGCGTAAAGCCTCCTCTACTTTCTTCACCGGATGAAGGTTTATTTTATATTTGTCTTGGTCAATTCCCTGTATGTTGTATTTGGGTATTATGATGTCGGTAAATCCGAGTTTCGCCGCTTCGGCAAGCCGTTGCTCTATGCGGTTTACCGGGCGCACCTCGCCACTGAGCCCCACTTCGCCTGCCATGCACCATCCCGACTCTATTGCGATGTCAACATTGCTTGAGAATACGGCCGCGATAACGCTTAGGTCCATGGCCAAATCGGTTACTTTCAAGCCTCCGGCGATGTTCACAAACACGTCTTTCTGCATGAGCTTGAAACCCACGCGCTTCTCGAGCACGGCAAGAAGCATGTTGAGACGGCGTTGGTCGAAGCCCGTGGTGGAGCGTTGTGGCACGCCGTAGGCTGCCGACGATACGAGAGCCTGCGTTTCTACGAGAAAAGGCCTTACTCCCTCGATGGCCGAACTTATGGCTATGCCCGACAGTCCGTCATGGTCTTGCGACAGAAGCAACTCCGAGGGATTGCTCACCTGCCGCAGTCCGTCCTGCTGCATCTCGTATATTCCGAGTTCCGACGTGCTTCCGAAACGGTTTTTTATTGAGCGGAGTATGCGGTACATGTAATGTTGGTCGCCCTCAAACTGTATCACCGTGTCTACGATATGTTCCAGTATTTTCGGGCCGGCAAGCGTTCCCTCCTTGTTTATGTGCCCGATAAGTATTACGGGAGTGCCGCTTGTCTTGGCGAAATGCAGCAGTGAGGCTGCGCATTCTCTTACCTGGCTTATGCTTCCCGGACTGCTTTCCACTTCTTCGGTGGCAATGGTCTGTATCGAGTCGATGATGAGAATCTGCGGGTTAGTGGCATCCACCGCCTCGAAAATACGGTTGAGCGACGTTTCGCACAGGATGTTGATGTTGTCGATGTTGTCCACATGCTTTCCGGCAAGCAGCCGTTCGGCACGCATCTTCAGTTGGTGCGCGCTCTCTTCACCGCTTACATACAGTATGCTGCGGTCGCTTATGTTGAGTATGGTTTGCAGCGTGAGCGTGCTCTTGCCTATGCCCGGTTCGCCGCCGAGCAGCACGAGGCTCCCGGCCACCAGGCCTCCGCCGAGCACCCTGTTTAGCTCGTCGTCGTGCATGTCTATGCGCGGGTCGTCAACGGCCGGTATGTTTTTCAGCTTCGTGGGCTTAGCCGCCTGCTTTGCGGGAATGCCCGCTGTCTGCACAGAGGGGCGGTTGCCGGCCACGCGTATCTCCTTGAAGGTGTTCCATTGTCCGCAACTTGGACATTTGCCTATCCACTTTGGCGACTCAAATCCGCAGTCGCTGCACACATAGGCAGTCTTGTCTTTTGCCATATTTGCATTTTCCTACAAAACTACTAAGAATTTTCGTCGTTACAAAATTTATTGCTACTTTTGCCAAATGAAAAGGATTGTTATATATATCTTTTTAGCAATTTTCATTTGTTCATGCGGCCGTTCTTACGAGGAGAGCAAGCGTTTGACGCGGGCTGAGAAATACGCGGCGTGGCGTGCCGACTCAATGGCGTTTAAAGTGGCCGTTATGCCCACACTTGACTGTTTCCCTTTCTATTTGGCAAAGGAAATGGGGTGGGCCGATTCCTTGCATGTTGATTACCGACTGCGCACCTATACGGCGCAGATGGATTGCGACACCGCACTCTTGGGAGGCAGTGTGCAAGGTGCCGTGAGCGACCTCGTGAGGGTGAATCACATGAAAAAACAGGGTTGCCCGCTTTATTGCCTGTCGGCGACAGGGGCTTATTGGCAACTCATATCAAACCGTAAGGCGCGCATAAAGAAACTCGACCAGCTCGGCGACAAAATGGTTGCCATGACGCGTTATTCGGCCACCGACTTCCTTACCGACCATTTTCTTAAAGGAGTGAAAACCTCGTCGATGGTGTTCAAAATACAGGTGAACGACGTGAACATACGCCTTTCGATGCTTTTAAACAACGAGATGGATGCCATGTGGCTCACCGAACCGCAGGCCACACTGGCCCGTCAGGCCCGCAACAACGTCGTGGCCGACAGCCGCGACGCCAAACTCAACCTCGGAGTCATTGCCATGCGCGACGAGACACGGCGCGATGCAGCGCGCAAGGAGCAGTTGCGCAAGGTGGTTGCGGCCTACAACCAGGCATGCGACTCGCTCAACAAAAACGGCATAGCCCATTACGGGCAAGTGGCACGCAAATATTACAAGCTTGAGAGCGGCGTGCTTGGCAAGCTTCCGCGCATGAAATTCGCTCACATCAAAGCCCCGAGGCAGAGCGACATCGACGCTGTGGAAGGATGGCAGAAATGACAATGCCGTGCCGTGGATATTTCCCGAAAACGAATGCTTTATGAAAACCAACATAAAAGACCTTATTCTTGAAGCCCGAAATCTTGGCGAAGCATTGTCGCGTATGAAGAAATATGCGGCCGACAATGCGCTTGCTGCGGTTGAAGGCGAAATCGACGGCATCGACGACGACTACCGTCTTATGCGCGACTTTATGATGCGTGGCTTGAAAGATCCGCAGGCCGACGACGTTTACTGCAAGATGCTGCGCCGGGCCTACCGTTGCTACTGCATGATAAAGGTTGCATCGGTTGTAAAAAAACGCATTCCGTTTTCTTCGGCCAAGGCCAATGCAAGAAACACCGATGTAGCCACCGACAGCATAAGGCGCATGCTTGAGGGCTTCGTTCAGGAACAGGCAATGTCGTCGCTCGGCTTCGCGACGGCCGACGACGGTGCCGCAAAAAAGCTCTACGCCGCTCACCAGAACTACATGGATGGCTTGTTTGATGCCTTCCTCACATCCGACCCGTGGGAGCCGGCCTACTCTTCGGCAGTGGTTTCGCTGCTCGTGTCGCCCACAATCGACCCAAACGATGCGGCGCTTCTCGTGTCGTCGCTCACCCTTGCAGTGATGAATGTGTTCGACCCTGCAAAATGGCTCGCCCTCGTGGAAATATACAAAACCACGCAAAGCCATACTGTGAGGCAGCGGGCTCTTGTGGGATTGGTGCTCGGAATGCCGCACGACGACATGTCGCTGTTCCCCGAAATAGGGCGGGCGGCCGACTGGCTGTGTTCCGACAACGGCGTGAGGCACGAACTGCTCGAACTGCAAATGCAGATAATGTATTGTCTTGACACCGAGGCCGACAATGCCGTAATAAAGAAAGACATAATGCCCGGACTGTTGAAGAACTCCAACCTGCGTCTTGGACGTAACGGCATTGTCGATGCCGACGACGATGCAATGCACGACATCTTCGACTCCGGGGCCACCGACCGTGAAATGGAGGAAATGGAAACGAGCATAAAAAAGGTGATTGACATGCAGAAATCGGGCATCGATGTCTACTACGACGGGTTCAGTCAGATGAAGCGTTTCCCGTTTTTCAACCGGTTGTCAAACTGGTTCTGCCCGTTTTATATGGAGAATCCTGCCCTTGACGGCGTGACCAGAAAATTCGGGAAAAGCAAGTTTCTTGACACGATATTGTCGTCAAGTCCGTTCTGCGATTCCGACAAATATTCGTTCTCGCTTGCAATGTGTTCAGTTATCGACAGCCTTCCCGACAACATCAAGGAAATAGTGAGCAACGGGACAGCCGTTGAAACGGGCATGACTGCCGAGAAACTTTCCTCGCCTGCCTATGTGAGGCGTTCCTATCTGCAAGACCTCTACCGCTTTTTCCGCCTAAACCAATACAAGAGCAGCTTTGTCAACCCGTTTGACGAAGCGGCAAACGGCACGCCCGCCTTTTTCTTTGCCAATGCACTTTTGGGCCGCATGGCAGACAGTGAGGAGTACACCGAACTTATGGTTTTTCTTGCAAAGCGCCGAAAATATGAACTAATAGACCGCATGTGTGGCGGCAACTCCGGCTGCACCGACGTGAAACGCATGCTTGTGATGGCTTCGGCCAAGCTGCATCTTGGCGACACAGAGTGTGCCTACCGACTTTACTGCAAGGCCAACGAGGCAAGCAAAGGCGACATTCAGGCCGTAAGGGGACTGGCGCAGACGGCATATCTTCTTGGCAACTATGCTGATGCCGAGCGTTACTATGGCATTCTCGTGGCCGAATTTCCAGCCAACACACGCATGGCTTTGTATCTCGGCATATCGCAGATATACAACGGCAATGTGCAGACGGCCATGAAAACTCTGTTCAAACTGAACTACGAAAATCCTGACGACGACGATGTGAGGCGCACTTTGGCCTGGGGTTATCTAATGGAAGGAAAACCGGCTGAGGCCGGACGGATATACGACAAACTGTTGGAGTCGAGCGGCAAACTGCCGGCCGACATGCTTAATGCCGCCTATTCAAAATGGTTTGTGCGCGATATGGAAGCAGCAGTGGCGTTGTTGAGGCAGTATGTTGAGTTGCGTGCCGGCGACGGAGGCTTTGATGTGCTGCACGGCGATTTCGCATCCGACCGCGTTCTGCTTGAACGCAACCTCATTTCAACTTCGGAATGCCACATAATGCTCGACATTGTGGCTTCGGCTTGATGCCGTTTTGTGGCGTTGGAGCATTATGTTCCGCGTGCAACATATGCTGCACGCTCATGCTGCATATGCCCTACGTGCGTGCGGCGAATGTGCCGCGACTCGTTTTTGTGCTTGTTTTTGCTGCAATGTGCCTCTGCCCGTCTTGCAGCGGAGGCTTATTTCAGGCATAGTTGTTTGTAGCCCACAAGGCGGGTGGCACGTTGTCCTATGCCTTTATAGTAGACCAAAGCTTGGTAGTTGTTCTCTGTCTGGAAGAAATTGCCTTCACTTTGCACAGGCCGGCCTTTGCCATTGCCGTCGTCCACGAGATATTGGTAGGAGTAGTAACCCTGTTTCAGCAGCAGTGTTGCCTCATACTGATTGTTCAGGGCATTGTATTCCATGCGGTATTTTGGCAGAAACCGGTTGTCGGTCCATGCACCGTTTATGTATATTTCGCCGTTCTGTCTTGGTGTTTTTAGGCGGAAGTGCACATAAACATATTCTGAGATATAGTCGTTTTCGATGTTGTCGCTGTTGCGTATGTAGAATGATCCGTTTGCGTCCTCGTCGTAGGTGTAGTTGGGGCGCGGCTCGTCGGTCCAGACGTAAGCATGAAAATTGGCCCCGTCCCATTCCACATGTTCCAGTCCCATGGTGGTGTGGGTCACGTCGAGAGCCTCAAACTTGCGGTATTCGTTGCCTCCGTCGAATATCAAGTCGCGGTTGTGCTCCCATCGTGCGCCGTCGGGCGTGAGATATTGCGGCTTTGGATTAATCACGGCATTGTCACGTCGGCCGTTTTGCATAACGGTGGTGCTTATCTCTTTTTCAAAGTTTGTGATGCGCAGGTTGCCGTAGTTCACCCCGAACGATATTTGCTGGTGCGACTTGTTGGTGTCGATGTCGGTGTTGGTCGTGGCTTCCATGCTAACAGCCACAAGCGGTTCGCACAGCATGAAGCACGCAGTGAGCACGGTGTCGCCGTCGTTTTCGTCGTAAATGTGCAGCTTGTAGTTGCCGCTCATTGTGGGGCGGCATTTGTCGTTGGGTATTTGCAGGCGGTAGTGTGTGTACAGTG
>CAVDJG010000087.1:0-7679 GCA_963609005.1 Acidaminococcaceae bacterium | reverse complement strand
CTGAAAAAGCATCGCGTATGCGTCCTATGCCAAGTTCGTCGAGTGCTACTTTTTCTTCCAGCAACTTCATTACCTGCATCACACGAGCCTGTTCATCCTTGTTGGTATGTATATAGCCTAACTTCATGCCATTCTTTTTATGCAAGAAATCGCGCATAAAGGTATATGTCGTCTACCTTTAAGCGCGTTTTCTTGCAAATCATCCTATATGAAAGGTGGGTAACTTGCTGCTAAGTCACGTCTTTTTCCAAGCGTTGGACGCAGTCCTCAAACACAAGTTGCCTCAAAGACTTTCACGCAGTTCTCGTTCTTCCTCAGTGATTGCATACCTTGGTGATGTCTACCGTGAAATCATCTTCACCCGTTGCCGGCATAAACTTGCCACGAGCTTCAAGGAAATCCACCAGTTCGGCTGCGGTCATGCCCTCTGCCGAGCATGTATAGAACTGTTCGTCTGCGCCGAAACGCTCGATGATTGCATCGATGAGTTGTTGCTTTGTAGTATAACTGTTACCCTCCATCATGTGGAGCACTTCATGTCCATGTGTCATAATTGTATTTTTTGTTTTTTTGTTTTTACTTCGGTTCTTTGTTCAGCCTGCACCATTCTTCGTGCGAGTTGGCATGTGCTCATTTCTTAATACGGATGCATACATTGGCAAGCATTGCCGCAATGCCGCCCGTCGTTATTCCACTTGAGAATATGCTTTTTACCACTGGCGGCATCTGCCCCAATATCTCGGGAACGAGTTCGACGCTCATGCCCATCGAGAAACTTATGGCAAGCACAAGCACCGACTTGCGGTCTAGGCTTGTCGAGGCGATGATGCGTATTCCGGCAGCAGCGACAGTGCCGAACATAAGCAGTGTAGCTCCGCCGAGCACACAGTCGGGTATGAGCGAGAACAACTGGCCGACCACGGGGAACAGTCCCAAAAACGCCAATGTCCCGGCAACAAAATATCCCACATAGCGGCTGGCCACTCCCGTGAGTTGTATCATGCCGTTGTTCTGCGCAAAGATAGAGTTAGGAAAACTGTTGAAAACGGCGGCAATCATCGAGTTCAAACCGTCGGCGAGTATTCCGCCTTGCGCCCTTTTCATAAACACCGGTCCTTCTACCGGTTCACCTGAAATGAGCGAATTGGCAGTAATGTCGCCGAATGCCTCGACTGCGGTGACAAGATAGATGAGCCCAAGGCCCACAATAGTGCCTATATCGAAGCGCAATCCGTATTTGAACGGCACGGGAATGTTGATGCTGCCGACACCGCTTAATTTTGAAAAGTCAATCATTCCGAGGCAGTAGGCAGCAACACACCCTACCAAAAGTCCGAGCGCTATCGACCCCATGCGCAGATAACGGTTGTTGGAGCGGTTGAAGAATATTATGCTGACAAGCACGAGAACGGCGAGACCAAGGTTCTGCATCGACCCGAACGTGCCGTCGTCAACGGCCGACTGTCCGCCGCCGCACGACCTTATTCCGGCCTTTATAAGGCACAAACCTATGAGCGTAACCACAATTCCGGCCACAAGCGGCGTGATTATCTTGCGCGTATAGGGCAACAGACGGCTCACTGCAATCTCAACGACTGCACCTGCGAGGCATCCACCGAAAATGTAGCTCAATCCCAATGCGACGTCCATTTTGCCATCAACCATGCCAAGCATGCCGGCTCCGACAATCGGACTTATGAACGAGAACGATGTGCCCTGAATGCAGAGCAACCCCGTGCCCACAAATCCTATACGGCGGCTTTGCACAAATGTGGCAATGCCTGAAACGAGAAGCGACATTGACACAAGGTAGCCTGTTGTGGCAAAATCGAATTTCAATGCCGAGCTTATGATGAGTGCCGGCGTTATTATGGCCACAAAAATGGCAAGCAGATGCTGCAGGGCGGCAAACACAGTGTCGCGTAAAGCAGGACGGTCGTTAGGTCCGTATATCAGTTCTTTCTTTCCGTAAGTGTTCATTCTTCCTTGAGCTTTATTTCACAGTCGTCGAGAGAATCGATTATGGCGAGACTTTCACAACGCACTCCTTCATCTTCAATTACCTTACGGCCATTCTGAAACGCCTTTTCAATAATAAAACCCATACCCACAAGTTGGCAACCGGCCTGGCGGCAGAGGTCGATGATGCCCTTTGCAGCATTGCCGTAGGCCAGAAAATCGTCGACAAAAAGCACTTTGTCGTCAGGAGTGAGATATTCTTTGGAAATGACCACGTTATACTCGCGCTGTTTCGTAAACGAGAACACCGTTGTTGAAAGCATGTTTTCCATTGTCGATGGTTTCTTTTTCTTGGCAAACACGACTGGAAGGTCGAGCAGGAAACCCATCATGATGGCCGGAGCTATGCCACTTGCCTCTATCGTTATAATCTTGTTGATTTCGGTAGATGCATAACGGCGTATCAGCTCAACCGCTATCTGCTTCATGAGGTTCGGGTCCATTTGGTGGTTGATAAACTTGTCTACCTTGAGTATTCCACCCGGGTAGCACCTTCCGTCTTTACGAATACGGTCAATTAATGCTTTCATTGGTTTAAGTATTAAAGGTGGTTTCATAAATCGCCACCGTAAAAACACTTATTTTCGGGCAACTATAGTTTTGTCTTCATGCGGCCTCTTTACGACCCAGTTTGTCGGTTAATTTTGTTGTATAGCCCACGCTTTCCTTCAATCACGACCAAACTGCCACGGGAAACATCCCACACCATCTGGCCAAAACCATTTTGTAAAGCTACCCTTAGAATTACTGCAAAAGTAGCAAAATTATCCGAGCTGACGAAATGAGAGACAACGAAAAGGACATCGGCATGCCATTGCGGCACAAATAGGTTGCCATAACACCGTTTTAACACGGTCGTTGTGGCGTGTGTCACAAAAAACAACTAACTTTGCAGACATTGCTGCGCAGAAATGCAGCAACAATAAAGAAAAACAAACGAAATGAAAACATCTACACTCAAGACGTTACTGCTCACTGCGGCAATGTCGGCAAGCGGCGCGAGTGCCCTTGCCCAAATACCCGACGGCTACTACGACTCACTGAAAGGCAAGAAAGGCGCAGAACTGAAAACCGCACTGCACAACATCATAAAGAATGCCAACGTGCTCGACTACGGCAGCGGCACCGGTGCAACATGGTGGGGATTCTACACAACCGACAACGACGACGGCTATGTTATCGACCGTTACAGCAACAACCGTGTGCAGTTTGGCCAACAGGGGGTGTGTCCCTCGGGCCTGAACATCGAGCATTCGTTTCCTAAAAGTTGGTGGGGCGGCTCGAAACTTCAGGCTTACAAAGACCTGTACAATCTCATGCCGAGCGATTCAAAGGCCAACTCGTCGAAGAGCAACTATGGCATGGGGGTGGTAAAGACAGCCACTTTCGACAACGGATGCATAAAAATCGGCGACGGAACCCAAGGCTTCAAGGTGTGGCAACCGAGCAGCGAGTGGGAAGGCGACTTCGCACGCGGCTACATGTATATGGCCACCGCCTATCAGGATTACACTTGGAGCGGCAGCGAGGCCCTCAATTCGCTCACGCAGGGCGACTACCCCACCCTTAAGGAATGGGCCTACACCTTATATATAAAGTGGGCCAAAGAGGACCCCGTGAGCCAGATTGAAGTGAAACGCAACAATGCAGTCTACAAAATACAGGGCAACCGCAACCCCTACATAGATTTTCCCAACCTCATGGAATATGTATGGGGCGACAGCACTGAATATGCCTTCGACCCGGCAACAACCGTGAAATCGTCAGAATATAATGGAGGCAGCGACAGCGGCGATGACGAAAGTGAGTATGCAATATACACCGCCAATTTCCATTCCAGCGACGGCGGATGCACCACAACCGACATTACCATGCCCGACGACGACGTGAACGTGTGGACAAGAACATCGAAATATGGATGGGCCGGCACAGGATCGATAAAGAACAGCAGTGGCACTTATGTGAAACACAACGCCGAAGGCTATCTCGTGACCCCGACTATCGACCTCGGAGAATATGCCTCGGCCACTCTGTCATTCACCCACGAACTGAATTTCTGCACTTCACCTACCGAATATATGAGCGTTGAGGTGCGCTGCGACGGCACTACCACAACATTGTCGGGCTTCACATGGCCGGCCGGCACAGAATTCAGTTCAGTAAAATCCGGCGACATAAGTCTTGATGCATTCGCAGGAAAGAGCATACAGATAGCATTCCACTACACAAGCACTACATCGGTTTCGGGCACTTGGGAGATAGAGAACATGGCAGTGACCGGAAAGAAGAAGGCCACCGGCATATCTTCTATACGGGCAACCGACGCATTTGACCCCTCAAAACCCTACGATGCCTTTGACACAACGGGGCAACGCGTGCAACCAGGAAATGCCGGAAAAGGCATAATAATTGTGAGACAAAACGGCAAAACACACAAGATTGTGGTGAGATAACGTTGACACACAAGCCAGCAGCCTGCAATAAGGAGAGGAATAGAAGCTCCTTTACGGCATGTTTGCGGCGTAGATTACATAAACGCGCAAGTTTGTAAATGTCACAAACTTGCGCGTTTTTTATACATACGCTCCAATACGTACTGGTTATATATAAACGGTGACGGATTTTATAGAGCATACAAGTATTGTATCTGCAGCTATCATGAAATGAATATTGCATGAATATCTGTCAAATATAGCCCCTTTGAGAAATATTGTTTCAGTCTTCTTCTTTCATCGAAATAAAATTTCTTATTTTTGTAACGCTAACTAATTTTATAGAACTACCATGTTGTGGTGTTAAAGGTAAGGCATGATGATAGCTACCGGAGTATATGAACAAATAATAAACCGACTCTTAAAACAGAAACTGGACAACGTTGATACAGAACGTTTCTATATAGGCAAGAAGGCTATATCAAAGGAGGATGCAGTGAATATACTTAGCAAGTATTTGCAGCATCTCATTGAAACGGCTTTTATAGGTGCCGCAGATGATGATAATGCCGACAAATACACCGGCTTTATCAACTCGGTCATCAAAACACTCGGAAGAGAATTTAATGTTGAAGACACAGAACTCGACCTTATAGATGCGCAGAAAAACATTCTCACGGCAGTGGTTGACCGCACAAACTGCGAATATCCCGACATCGAACAACATCTGCGCAACATCACTCCTGTCACTTCCCTGAGCCACTGCGAACTGTTCTTTGGAGGCAACGGCACTGCGGACATGGAGAGCGAACTAAATAGGGAGATACTCTGTTCGGACGAGATTTGCTGGGTGGTTTCCTTTATCAAGACAAGCGGTCTGAACCTTCTTTGGAACAGTCTGAAAAAGTTTACAAGCGAAGGTAAACCCCTGCGCATCATAACGACGACCTACACGGGAGCAACAGATTATGATGCCATTGCGAGATTGGGCACATTGCCCAACACACACATCAAAATATCGTATGACGGAACCCAAGACCGTCTGCACGCAAAATCGTATATATTCCTGCGCAACTCGGGCTTTCACACAGCATATATCGGTTCAAGCAATCTTTCAAGGTATGCACTGAAAGACGGTAAGGAGTGGAATTTCAAGGCAACGCAGTTTGAGTTGCCCGCAGTGATAAATGAAGTTCGCAATTCGTTTGACACCTATTGGCATGACCCGACATTCGAGGATTTCATACCAGGCGAGAGCGACGAGCGGTTAAAGAAAGCCCTGGGGGCCGACTGGGAAACTCCCCTACTCGACTTCTCTGCTCTTGACTTGATGCGTGCCAAGGACTATCAGCAGGAAATCCTGGAAAAGCTTGATGTGGAGCGCACGGTGCATGGACACTTCCGCAATCTTGTGGTAGCCGCCACTGGAACCGGAAAGACGGTCATAGCGGCTTTCGACTTCAAGCGTTATCGTGAAAAGCACCCCGACTGTCATTTCCTTTTCATTGCACATAGACAGGAAATTCTGCAGCAGGCCATGCAGACTTTCCGCATTGTACTCGACGACCCGAACTTTGGCAGCCTATGGGATGGAAACAACGAGCCAACCAATTATAGGCATGTTTTCGCAAGCAAGGACACCTTGCGCAATCGTTTGGACAATCTGCATCTGACAGAAGACTATTACCATTACATGGTTGTAGATGAGGTGCACCACATTGTGGCCCCCACGTATGTCAAGCTGATGACACACTTCAAGCCACAAATACTGCTGGGACTGACAGCTACACCTGAACGAACAAACGAGCAGGAGGACATCACAGTATTCTTTGACGGGCACATCTCTGCTGAAATTCGTCTGCCGGCAGCCTTGAACGCCGGATTGCTCGCCCCTTTCCATTATTATGGCATACCGGACAACGTTGACTTGTCGGAAGTGAGATGGAGCGGACATGGATATGACATCGCCGAACTTTCACGAATATACACACAGAACGATTTCCGTACTGGCCTCATCTTGAAGAAGATGCAGAAATACATAGGCAATAGCCGTCTGCATAAAGTTCGTGCCCTTTGTTTCTGTGTAGACAAACAGCACGCCGAATTTATGAACGCCAAGTTCACGTTGGCAGGACTTAAAACGGCAGTACTGACAAGCGACCACGACGACAACCACCGCAATAAGGTGAAAAGAATGTTGCGCGAGGGCATCATCAACTACCTCTTCGTGGTTGACCTTTTCAATGAAGGCGTTGATATTCCTGAGATAGACACGATACTTTTCCTCCGTCCTACGGAGAGTGCCACTGTGTTTCTTCAGCAGTTTGGACGCGGACTTCGTTTGCATGAGGGCAAAGACCACCTCACCGTACTCGACTTCGTGGGCCATTCCCGTGCGGAGTTCAGCTACAAGGAGCGGTTTGAAGCGCTGATAGGACGACATTCAAGAAGCATAAAGGAAGAAATAGAGGCAGGCTTTACCAATGCTCCGTTTGGTTGCAAGATAATGCTTGAAGAGAAGGCAAAAGAAGAAATCCTGGCCAATATCGAGGGCTACCTGCGCAGCATGAACAAGAATAGGCTTATAAGGGAAATTGCAGCCTATTATAAAATCAACCCCGACAAGTTTTCTTTGAAGTCATTTATGGATTATAGCCATATCCCTTTTTACAAGATATATGGCAATTCGACATGGGGCGAGCTATGCCAGTTGGCGGGAGCGAAGAAAGATGTTTCGACTCATTCAGCACAGTTGAAGTTTGCTGTCACGAAGAAATGGCTTGCAACAGATTCCTTCTCCTATTTCACACAACTGCTGCGGTTTGCCAAATGTGGCTTTGCAAGCGACACGGCCTCTTTCTCAAAGCAAGAACAGCGGTGTGCCGTGATGTTGTATTATGACTTGTATGACAAGGCCGGAACCTACTCAAGTATCGATGAAATGTTCAGCGATTTGGCCGATGACAAACTGTTTGTCGAGGAGTTCATCGAGGTCGTATCGTATCTGAGGGACAACAGTTCCGCTCCCGAAAAGGCCGACAATTCCGTTTACAGCGAATGGAATCCTCTCCGTTTGCATGGCGTTTACACAAAAGCGCAAATACAGGCAGCACTTGGAATGTCAACCATGGAGCGCAAGTCACCTTCGCGTGAAGGGGTTGAACGCCTGAAAGAGATCAAGTTGGAAGCGATGTATGTGGACATTATAAAGAAGCGGGAGGAAGGCTC
>CAVDJG010000086.1:0-7786 GCA_963609005.1 Acidaminococcaceae bacterium | reverse complement strand
GGAAAAGAAGAAAAGACCTATCCAGCGGAGAACTGTAAGTCTACTGGGGGGGGGGTAAATTGCAGATAGTTCATAAAATCACAATAATATAGTAAAACCGTCACATTAGCATCAACTTGCGATACAAATGCGACATTAACCGGATGCAAAAGTAGCAAAATATTGCGAGACGAACAACACATTGCAAGGCAAATGCAAGGTGGGTTGCATAGAAGTATTGAATACATGTTCATGTGTTTGTCATCAATTTGTCACTACATCTCAAATTTTCAGCCTTTAAATTATGCCGAGAGGAAAATTATATATACATTTGTAGTACATTTAACACTTTGTTATTCAACCATACAATGAAACCTACACCATTCAAGATTATTTCACTGCTGCTTACAGGCTTATTTTTCCTCCACTTTACATCCAGTGCAGTCGCACAATATGTACCGCAAAAGCGCGAGTTCAGGGGAGCTTGGATACAATGCGTCAACGGACAGTTTCAGGGAATGTCTACTGCCACAATGCAACAGACATTGTCAAGCCAGCTCGACGAATTGGCGAGAGATGGCGTGAACGCTATATTCTTTCAGGTGCGTGCCGAGTGCGATGCCCTTTACAAAAGCGACATTGAGCCTTGGAGCCGATTTCTTACAGGGGTGCAAGGCAAGGCCCCATCGCCCTATTGGGACCCGCTTGAATGGATGATAGCACAATGCCACAAACGCGGCATGGAGCTGCACGCCTGGCTCAACCCCTACCGCGCAAAAACCAAGGGCACGCAAAATCTTGCCGCCAACCATGTGGCAATAAAACACCCCGAACTGGTGTTCCCCTACGACGGACTGTTCATTCTCAATCCCGGCAAGCCCGAAAACCGCGACTACATTTGCCGGGTGGTCAACGACATTGTGGCACGCTACGACATCGACGGCATACACATGGACGACTATTTCTACCCCTACCCCGTGGCCGGATGCACAATACCCGACGAAAAGGTGTTTGCACAATACAACAACGGGATTGCCAACATAGCCGACTGGCGGCGCGACAATGTCAACGTGTTCATAAAGCAGGTGGGCGAAGGCATTCACAAAATAAAGCCATGGGTTAAGTTCGGCGTGTCGCCGTTTGGCATCTACCGCAACCGCCGTGCCGGTGTCGCAAACGGAAGCAACACTGCCGGCACACAAAACTACGACGACCTTTATGCCGATGTGCTCCTGTGGGTTAACAACGGATGGGTGGACTATTGCGTGCCGCAGATTTACTGGCAGATTGGGCACAAGACAGCCGACTACAAGACGCTGATAAAATGGTGGGGACAGAATGCGTCGGCACGCCCGTTGTATATAGGCGAAGACGTTGAACGCACCGTGAAATATGCCGACACCGACAATCCGCGCACCAACCAGCAGGCTGCAAAATTCGCCCTGCACAGTCAGGTGCCAGGCGTCAACGGCACCGTGTTGTGGTATGCCAAAGCCGTTGCCGACGATTTGGGAAAATACGGCACAATGCTGCGCAAGGTCTATTGGAAATATCCTGCACTGCAACCGCGCATGCCCTTCATCGACGACAAAGCACCGGGAAAGCCGCGCAAGGTGAAGCCGGTGTGGACCCCCGACGGCTATATATTGTTCTGGACCGCCCCGAAAGGAAAGAAATGGAACGACGTAGCAACTAAATATGTAGTTTACAGATTTGCCGCCGGCGAGCAAACCAACACCGAAGACCCTTCACACATAGTGGCCATCACCTCCGACACAATGTTCAAATTGCCTTATGTTGACGGCTCTACACGCTACACATATATTGTCACGGCCCTCGACCGCATGAGCAATGAGAGCAAGGCGGTGAAGAAAAAAGTGAAACTGTAAGCAAAAAGAGTTCCATTTGGAAGGGAAACAAAGCAAAAAAGGGAAACAAGGATCAAAAGTTTAGGGCAGTGTTAAAGATATGTCCGCTATTTTCCTTAACTTTGCGTATAGAAACAATAACAGTACAACATATTATACAGAACATAATATTATGGTAAAAATCACGAAAGAGAATGCCCTTGAATACCATCATCACGGGCGTCCGGGAAAAATCGAAGTAAAACCCACAAAACCGTACCATACCCAAACCGACCTAAGTTTGGCCTATTCGCCCGGCGTTGCCTATCCGTGCCTTGAAATACAAGCCAACCCCGACGATGTTTACAAATACACCGACAAAGGCAACCTTGTAGCTGTGATTTCCAACGGAACAGCAGTTCTCGGCCTCGGCGACATAGGAGCCATGAGCGGAAAGCCCGTAATGGAAGGCAAGGGCCTGCTTTTCAAGATTTACGGCGGCATCGATGTGTTCGACATCGAAGTGGCCGAGAAAGACCCCGAGAAATTCTGTGAGGCCGTTGAGAAGATAGCCCCCACATTCGGCGGCATCAACCTTGAAGACATAAAAGCCCCCGAATGTTTCTATATTGAAGAGCGCCTGAAACGCACTCTCGACATACCTGTCATGCACGACGACCAGCACGGAACGGCAATCATTTCGGCTGCCGGACTGAAGAACGCGCTGGAAGTGGCAGGCAAAGACATTGCCAATGTGAAAATCGTGGTCAACGGTGCCGGAGCAGCCGCTATAAGCTGCACAAAACTGTATGTGGCACTGGGCGCAAAAACCGAGAACATCGTCATGCTCGACTCGAAAGGCGTCATAACAAGCGACCGTGAGAACCTCACTCCGCAGAAGAAAATGTTTGCTACCGACCGCCGCGACGTACACACTTTGGCCGAAGCCGTAAAGGGAGCCGACGTGTTTGTGGGACTTTCAAAAGGAAATGTGCTCACACAAGACATGATACGCTCCATGGCCGAAACCCCGATTGTGTTTGCCCTTGCCAATCCCGTGCCTGAAATAAGCTATGAGGATGCCATGGCAAGCCGCCCCGACGTGCTCATGTCTACCGGAAGAAGCGACTATCCCAACCAGATTAACAACGTCATCGGCTTCCCCTACATCTTCCGTGGAGCTCTCGATGTGCACGCAAAGGCAATCAACGAAGAAATGAAACTTGCCGCAGTAAAGGCCATTGCCGACCTCGCCAAGCAGCCCGTGCCCGATGTTGTGAACGATGTCTACCATGTAAACGACCTTACATTCGGCCCCAAATATTTCATTCCGAAACCCGTTGACCCGCGCCTCATAACCGAGGTTAGCGCCGCAGTGGCCAAAGCCGCAATAGAAAGCGGCGTAGCACGCCACACCATCACCGATTGGGATGCCTACAAGAAGGGGCTCATGGAATTGCTCGGACAAGAGTCGAAGCTCACACGCAAGCTGCACGACACGGCAAGACGACACCCGCAACGCGTGGTATATGCCGAAGGTGCCCACCCCACAATGATGAAAGCTGCCGTGCAGGCAAAGACTGAAGGCATTTGCAATCCTATTCTCCTCGGCAACCCCGACCGACTGAAACGACTGGCACAGCGCCTCAAACTGAATCTTGAAGGCATCGAAATCATCGACATGCGAGCCGACCAAGAGCAGGGACGACGCGCCACCTACGCCAAACACCTTGCCAAGAAGCGCGCCCGCCAAGGCTACACCTTCGAAGAAGCCTACGACAAGATGTACGAGCGCAACTACTTCGGCATGATGATGGTTGAGACTGGCGAAGCCGACGCATTCATCACCGGCCTCTACACCAAATATTCAAACACCATAAAGGTGGCAAAAGAGGTTATCGGAATACGTCCCGAATACAAGACATTTGCAACCATGCACATCCTCAACACACAGAAAGGCGTGTTCTATATTGCCGACACTCTTATCAACCGTCACCCCGACGAGAATGTTCTTGTAGACATTGCCAAGCTCTCGGCCAACACCGTAAGGTTCTTCAACGACGAGCCTCACATAGCAATGATAAGCTACTCCAACTTCGGCACCGACGAAATAGGAAGCCCCGTAAAGGTGCACAATGCCGTTGAGGAAATACAAAGAGAGATGCCCGACCTTGCTATCGACGGCGAAATGCAGGTGAATTTCGCCCTCAACAAGACACTGCGCGACGACAAATATCCATTCACACGCCTGAAGGGACTTGATGTCAACACTTTGGTATTCCCCAACATGAGCAGCGCCAACGGCAGCTACAAACTGCTTCAGGCTCTCGACCCCGATGCCGAAATAATCGGCCCGATACAAATGGGACTTAACAAGCCCATACACTTCACCGATTTCGAGTGCTCGGTGCGCGACATCGTCAACATCACGGCAGTGGCTGTGATCGACGCTTATGTAGACAAAATCAAGCGAAGCAAATAATTTCACGAAAGAAAATACAGGGCAGGACGACGCTTTCAGGTGCTTGGCACCAAAGCCGGCGTCCTGCCCTTTTTCAGAGTTTCACGCAAAATCCACACCATCATGATAAACTTTCCCTGTGCAAAAATAAACCTTGGCCTTAATGTGGTGAGCAAACGTGCCGACGGATACCACAACATCGAAACGGTTTTCTACCCTATCCCACTGCATGACGCATTGGAAATTAAACTCATGGACGAGCGTTTCCCGTCGGAATACCCGTGCGACCTGAAAATCACCGGCAACGGCATCGACGGCAACGAGCAAGACAATCTTGTGGTGAAAGCCTACCGCCTGTTGGCAAAAGACTTCAATTTGCCGCACATACATATACACCTCTACAAGCACATTCCCTCGCAGGCGGGCCTTGGAGGCGGATCAAGCGACGCGGCATACATGATAAGGCTTCTCGACAGCAGGTTCAGACTGAACATCGGAAATGCTGAAATGGAGCACTACGCCTCACTGTTGGGGGCCGACTGCGCGTTTTTCATTTCTTCCGAACCCGCATTTGCCACATCAAAAGGCGAGGTTCTGTCGCCCGTAAACATCGCAGAAAACAACCTTCATGGCTATCATCTGCTTGTAGTTAAGCCCGATGTCATGGTTTCAACCGCAGAGGCTTATTCGTCAATATGTGCAAAAGCGCCGGCCGAATGTTGCCGCGACATTGTAGGAAAGCCCATAAGCTATTGGCGCGACCATTTGTCAAACGATTTCGAACAGAGCGTTTTCAAGAAGCATCCCATACTGTCGGAGATGAAGGAAGCACTTTATGGGCTGGGGGCAGACTATGCACAAATGAGCGGAAGCGGAAGCGCACTGTTCGGTCTGTTCAAGACTGCGCCCGACGAGGCACTTGTTGCCAAAACATTCAACGGTTGCTCCACCTACAGCATGCACCTGTAACTTTGGCGCGCTACGGGCTTCAATATGCAAAACTCTGTTTGGTCCAACTGTCATCGACAGTAACATTGAAGCCACGCCCGCCGTCGGGGTTCTCGCCATAGAACGATCCTACATATTCGGTAATCTGGTTCACCACTACCGACACGTCGTCAAAGGTCTTGCTATACATCACCGTGGTGCCGTCCGACGACAATGCCGACACGTCCATCTTCAGCGTTCTCCCGTCGGAATGCGGGAAGGTGTACACCTCATAGCTGCTGCTTCCCTCATAAGCATCGGCAGTAACGTCACGATATTCGGTCTGCTTTGAGTTTACACACCCATATCCCGCGACAGCATCAAAGGTGCTGCTACCGCCCGTGTAGTAGAATTTCATCCGCTTCACTCCCTGTGGCGTGGCATCGTTCATAGTGAGCCTGAACATTGCAACGGCATGCTTCAAGGTTATGTCATAATCCTGTGTGCCATCCACATCCACGTTTCCGCAATAGTAGAATGTCTCGGTAACTTTATTGTCGGGAAACTTTATCTCCTCAGGCGAAGTGAAAGTGGGATTTCCCGTGCCGTTGTGTGCAATCACCACGAGGGTGTATGTGCCCTTGTCCAGACTTACCGATGCCTTGCCGAAATCTTTGTCTGTCGATTTCTGATTTACAGTCTTCACCTTTTCATCACCGTTGAAAATCACGAAACTCACTCTCGCGCACACATCGCCCAAAGGTTTTATGCTGCGGTTTCCGCCTCCGGCTTCTTCAAACATGAAGTTCTCGAGTTGCGAGGCATTGATGCTCAACACACATTTACCATCGCCGCCGGCCGATTCTCCGCTTTCGCCGTCGGCCTCAACCATTGGTTTCTCACAGGCAACAAGAATGAACACCGACATTAATGCCGACAAAAACGGCAAGGCACAATAGCTGCATACGCGATTTTTCATAAACATGATGATGAAATGTTGAGTTTGAACGATTTTTAAAGCAAATGTCTCATCTCGGCAGAGAAGCATGTATCTACCGCCACAAAAGTAATCAAATAAATCGAAGCCCCACACACTACCGCCCAAAAAAACGCCCAATGGCCCACGATTTTCATTTGCCAAGCCCACATAAAAGCAGAAGCGGGACAATGGCTTTGCCATTCCCGCTTCTGCTTTTTATTGTTCAGTTGTGCAAGAGTGTGTTCACTCCAATATCTTTGTCATGTTAAATTCGGTAATGCGGCCGTCGGGGTTAACCTTTGCCGCTATGCGGTATTTCGACACCGATGTGGTGTTGTCGGTGTGGGCAACCTCCTGTGTGGCCGAGAACGACACCGTATATTCATACTGCTCGTCGCCGATTTCCTTCTTGGTTATGGCATAGTTGCCTGCCGACTGCCACGACATCGACGCCACGTCGCTCTTGTAAATCTTGTTCATGAATGTTATCACGTCGCCACGCGTTGCATCGCTCTTGCCGAGGAACGAGGTCATCAGCGCACTCACTGTGCTCGTGAGCGCATCGGCATCCTTGTTGTTGAGACTTTGGAAGAATGTGGTGAACACGCTGCTCACCATGAGTTTTTCCTCGGGCTGCAATGTCTTGGCGTTCAATCCCTTTATCATATTGTTGGCCTCATCGACATAATCGCCGTCGGGATGCACCTCGAGATAATTCTCCATGGCCTCAACCGTATTGGCTGCATTGGCCGAGCTCCAGTCAATGGAGTCGATCTTGTGCATCGCAATGGCCTTGAACGGAGAATTGGGATGCATTGACAGATACTGTTCCAAGGCCGATTTCGACCCGCTCACGAGCGCATTGGTCCAGTCCTGGTCTATTTGCTTGAGCATGCCGAGGTGTGCCTCCACCGAGTCGCGGTGCTCTTCGGGAGCATCGGCATAATTGTCAAGATAGCTTTGCAGCACCTGCGGGTCGTTGCTTGTCATTGCATATTCATAGGCGGCCTTTTCTTTCGACTGCGACGACACGCGGTTCATCCACCAGCAAATGGCCGCAATAACTACCACCACAACGAGCGTTACGAGCAATATGGTCTTGTTGCTGCGCTTGGCCGATGTCTTCGGGGCATCGGCTGCGCCCCCATTGTGTCCGAAGCCTGCCGTACCGTTGTTGCCGTCAACCGTGCTGTCTCCGGTTTCAACGCCGCGTTCAGCCGACGCTACTTTGCGTACCGACGGTGCTGAAACGCCGTCGTGGCCGTTCACTGGCGCGCCTGCGCCGACGCCGGTATTGGGCTCATGGCATGACGGGCACTCGGCCAAGTTTGAAAAATACACATTGCCACACTTGCGGCACGTTACCACCTTTCCTGCAACTGCCACGCCACACGAAGGACAGAATGGAGCTTTGTCACTTATCTGACGACCACACTCCGGACATCTTATTATAGCCATATAGCCAAACTGTTTGTTTTATTATTGTCAATGGTGTTTAAATCTTATCTCACGCAAACCGTGCCGCCCCATGAAGCGGCTTTTGTCCACATATCCGTTAATGCCGTCGATGTGTCCCTTGCCGGTGTATTGCCA
>CAVDJG010000085.1:0-7816 GCA_963609005.1 Acidaminococcaceae bacterium | reverse complement strand
TGGTCTCAAACACCAGTGGAGCAATCCGTCCCGGTTCGACCCCGGGTCTGGGTACGAAGGAACAGTTGACAGCTCGTTGAGCGTCGTCTGTTCCTTTTTTCGTAGGGTAGCCCCGAACGGGATAACGGCATGATGCCGGGCACCGACAAAACAAAAGCGGCTTGCACACACTCGTTGATGTAGAGTGTAGGCAAGCCGCTTTCTCGTGCCGGGGAGGCGTTATTTCAGTTCGCGTGCGAAGAAATTGGCAATCTGGCGGAGCAGATGGTTGCGTGTGTTGCCGCCGTAGATGCTGTGGTTGCGGTTGGTGTAGTAAATCTCGCTGAAATCCTTGTCGGCCTGAACGAGGGCCTCGGCATATTCGTAGGTGTTCTGCGGATGCACGTTGTCGTCGGCAGTTCCGTGGCACATGAGCAGCGCACCGTGCAGGTTTGATGCCCTGCTTATGGGGTTGGTGGCATAGCCTTCGGGATTTTCCTTGGGTGTGCGCATGTAGCGTTCGGTGTAGACGGTGTCGTAGAATTTCCAGTTTGTGGGCGGAGCTACTGCCACGCCGGCCTTGAACACGCCGCGCCCTTCGCTCATGCTCATAAGTGTGTTGAAGCCACCATAGCTCCATCCCCATATTCCTATGCGCGCTTTGTCGATATAAGGAAGGTTGCCTATGTAGAGGGCAGCCTCCACTTGGTCTTTCGACTCAAGGTCGCCTAGATTGAGGTAGGTGCATTTTTCAAACTCGGCGCCCCGGCCTCCGGTGCCGCGGCCGTCAACACACGCCACGATGAAGCCTTGCTGTGCCAGATAGGAGTCGAAGGCTCCGCCCTGTCCCATTGATCCTGCGTTCCAGGAGTTGATTACTTGCTGGCTGCCCGGACCGCTGTATTGATACATTATAACCGGGTATTTCTTCGAGGCATCAAAATTCTGCGGCTTGAGCATCCACCCGTTGAGCGTCACGCCCTCTGACGTGACAAACGAGAAGGCTTCGCGCTTGCAGAAACCATATTGGGCGGTGAGTTCTTTCAGTTCTTTGTTGTCTTGCAATGTCGATACCACGCGGCCGTCGTTGGTGCGTGTCGTCACCACGAAGGGCGTGTTGTAGTCGCTCCAGGTGTTGATGAAATACTGGTAGTCGCCCGAGAATATGGCGGTGTTCCATCCCTCGCGGTCGGTGAGGCGTGCGGTCTTGCCGTTCTTGTGGGCCACATACACCTGGCGGTCTGACGCTCCAAGCTCGGCGGCCTGGTAATACACGTCGCCCGTCTTAGCATCATATCCGTAGACAGCGGTGATGTCGTAGTCGCCGCCTATGGTGCGTGTGAGCTGTCCGTTCATGTTATATACGTAGAGACGCATGAAGCCGCTGCGGTCGCTCGGGAGCAGTATGTTGCCGCCGTTGAGGCTTGTGCCTTCCATCGACTCCTCCTTGACATACTTGGGCACCGACTCCTTGATGATGAGCTGGGCCACGGTGCTGCGCGGATTGACGGCATAAAGGCACAGCATGTCCTGGTGGCGGTTCATGGTGTAGACAACGATTTTGGCAGGGTCGTCGGTGGCTTTTATGCGGGGCATGTAGCCGTCGGCGTCAAGCGGCACCTGAAGACGGTTGATTTTGTGTGACTGTATGTCGTAGCTCCATGCCGTCACGGTGCTGTTGTCCTCGCCTGCCTTCGGATACTTGTAGGAATAGAGGCCGGGGTAGGCGGCGTTCTCGGTTTTTTCGGGCTTCATGCCCTTGTACATCTGCAAGGAGTAGGTCTTCACTTTCGACTCGTCGTAGCGCAGCCAGCACAGCATCGTGCCGTCGGCATTGAATGTGAGGGCGCGGTTGAAGCCGAACTCCTCTTCGTTCACCCAGTCGGGCAGACCGTTTATCACCTCGTTGAACTTGCCGTCGTTGGTTACCTGTATCTCGGCGTTGTCGTAAAGCAGCTTCACGAGGAATATGTTTCCCTCGCGCACGAATGCCACCTGCAGACCGTCGGCCGACCATGTGGGCACCTGTTGCGGTCCGCCGTCGGAGAGAGTCTCCAACTTGCGCGATGCTATATTATATATGTAATACACGGCGGTGTGCGAACGGCGGTATATGGGCTTTGTCTCTGTCTGTATCAGCATGCGCTTTCCGTCGGGCGAGAGAATGTAGCCGTCGAATTCATCTATCTTCTTGCCCATGGTGTTGGCGGCGTCGAAGAGCACGGCCACCTGCTTGCCGGTTTTAAACGAGTAGCTCACTATCTTGTTGTCCTCTATGCGTGCATAGGTGTCGGTGCCGGCAATGGGGGTGATGCCGGGCACGGTCTTGGCGGCAAACTTGCCGCTTGTGATGTCGCTGAGGGTGAGTTTCTCCACGGCTGAAATGTTTGCTGCAAACATAAGTAATGCTGTGAAAATAAGTAATAACCGTTTCATTATGCTATAGTTTTATATTGTCGTCATTGATGGAACGCCTTTTGACGGCGGCGTGAAAATGGTGTTTAAACTCCGCGAAGATAATAAAAATATTGCAATCAAGACAACTATAATTTGTAAACTTGCCGTCATTTCATTACTTTTGTAAGGCTTTGCCTTACGGCATCAGTGCACTGACGCACCGGTTTGTGTAGTGCACTTGTGCCGGCATGGCCTTGACTACACATATATGAACGACATACAACGACCCCCATACAACGACTACGGTGCTTGGATAAGGAGCAAATTCCCGTTCCGCGTGCAGAAGATTTCAATCGATGCTGGCTTCTCGTGTCCCAACCGCGACGGCACTTTATCGACGGGCGGGTGCACTTTCTGCGACAACCGCACGTTTAATCCGGCTTATTGCCAGCCGGGCAAGAGCATAACCCGGCAGCTTAGGGAGGGCATGGAGTTTTTTGCCCGCAAATATCCAACGATGAAATATCTTGCCTATTTCCAGGCTTATTCAAACACTTACGGCAACCTTGACGACATAAAACGCAAATATGAGGAGGCGTTGGCCGTTGATGGGGTGGTGGGACTGGTTGTGGGCACGCGCCCTGACTGTATAGACGATGCCTTGCTCGACTATCTTGAATGTTTGAACAGGCAGTGTTTCGTTACGGTGGAGTATGGCATCGAGTCGGTTGACGACGCTACTCTGCGCCGTGTGAACCGTGGACACACGTTTGAGTGCAGCCGCCGGGCGGTTGAGATGACGCGTCAGAGAGGGATAACCACGGGCGGACACATGATTTTGGGACTGCCCGGCGAGTCGGCCGAGGATAATGTGAAGCAGGCTGCAATAGTGTCGTCGTTGCCCCTCGACATACTGAAACTGCACCAGTTGCAGGTAATTCGCGGTACGCGTATGGCTGCCGACTATGCAAAGCAACCGTTTCCGCTTTACGATGTAGGCGGATTTGTGGATTTGGTGGCGCGCTATCTTGAGCGGTTGCGCGCCGACATCGTTGTGGAACGTTTCGTGAGCCAGTCGCCAAAAGATCTTCTTGTGGCCCCAAAATGGGGCGTGAAAAACCATGAGTTCACCAATCTTCTGGTAAACCACATGAGGTCGATCGGCACATGGCAGGGGCGGCTCGCTTGATGCAGATGATGTGAAAAAGAGAAAAAGGTGTTGCCCGGGATGTATGAAATGCATGTATCTTGCGGCATATATGGCTCCCGTAACGTACGGCATAGCCTTTGGCTGCGGTGCCGAAAAGCCGTGCCTCAGCGTGCGGCAGTGTGGTTGTGGCGTCAGCGCGTGCAGTCGGTGAACATGTTGCGTATGGTGTTGTCGTCGCAGTTGCGCACGCTCTTTTCCACGGCGGAGATAAACCGCGTGCGGAAGATGTTTCGGTTTACAAGCCGGTTGACTACCCACATTATCTTTCCCATGTGCATGTCGCGCTCATACTGCGACCGCGTGTCGTGGTTTCTCAGCGGAAATTCGCTCAGAAGAAAGAAGCACAGACAGTCGGGCACGATGTATTCGCGCGACATCGTGGCACGCTGTTGGCGTGAATAATATTTCTGGTAAAGCGGATAGTCGGCTCCGAGATATTTGTCGAGCGATATGCCTATGGCGTTGTCGCCTATTATTACGCTTTGGTCAAGCGCCCCTATCTGCGAGTAGACAACGGGCATTTTCATCTCGGGAAATATCTTGTGCATTCTGCCGAAGGCACTTCTCAACTGATCGTTTATGTCGCTCATGTTGGCATACTGTGCTTCGGCATCGGCAATTATTGATTGTAGGGTGGTGTCCTGGTAGAATTTCAGGAACTTGGTGTTTATCTCCGGGTCGTTAACTTCGCCTATCTGCAGCACATCCTCAATGAGTGTGCGCGTTTCCATGGGAAAGTCGATGTTCATTTGCTGCAAGGCCGAGAAGTCGCCGGTGGTGAGATAACGGCTTTCAAGGCGGTCGTAGCGCTGCACCACAAAGGTGGCTGCCTTGCCGTCTTCATCATATGGTTTCAGCTTCAGCTCACAGGCCGACAGCAAAACCATAGCAGTCGTTATCATAGCAAAATAAAACTTTCTCACTTTTTAGGACTTATTTTATCATTTTACAAAAATAGTAAAAAAGTTTTTAGAAACAAAATTATCAGCTAAAAAAGTTAAACGGCAAGCCGTTTTTTGCCGTTTAACTTTAAAAAATCAAAATATATGATGATTGTTTCTAATTCCTGAGGCTCGAAAATTTGCGTGCATGGCGTATGTAATATTGCCACAGAATGCAATATTTGCGCCTCACTGCAATGTCGGGCACAACGCGCCGGCGTTGCAACCGCAGCCGGTGGGCACGGAAATCAGGCCTCCATTTCTTGAATGCGCGCCGTGCCTTGCATATCGCTTTAAACTCGGCCACGTTGCGGTCGAGCAGCAGTGCCTTGAAAGCGGCCACATAGTCGAGCCACCGGCGCACGCGCATCACATGCTGCAATTCGTCTGCCGGAAGGTTCTTGTAGAGCATTGTGAGGTTGTTGCGGAAATTGAGAAAGGTCTTCTTTGGATTTCCTTTGGGCAGAGTTCCGCCTCCAACATGGTAGACAGTGCTTTTGGGAACGCAGAAAATCTTGCGTCCCATGTTGCACAAACGCCAGCAAAGGTCTATCTCTTCGCAGTGCGCGAAGAACTTGTCGTCAAATCCTCCGGCCTGCCAAAAGTCTGAACGGCGTATCATGAGGCATGCTCCCGTGGCCCAAAGCACCTCGGCCGCGTCGTCATACTGGCCGTGGTCTTTCTCTATGGTGTCGAATATTCGGCCCCGGCAGAACGGGTAGCCGTAGCGGTCGATGTATCCGCCGCACGCGCCGGCATATTCAAAGGTGTCGCGTGACTGCTCCGACAGTAGCTTAGGTTGGCATGCCGCACATTCGGGATGGGCATCCATAAACTCCACAAGCGTGTCAATCCACCCGGAAGTGACTTCTACGTCGCTGTTGAGCAGAATGTATATTTCGTTGTCAACATGCCACAATGCACGGTTGTAGCCTCCGGCAAAACCGTAGTTGTTGTCGAGTTTTACGGTGCGCACGCTAGGAAACTCGCTGGCAAGCATCTCGATTGAACTGTCGGTGGAGGCATTGTCGGCCACGATGATGTCGGCCTTGCCTTCGGAGTGCTTTATTACCGACGGCAGGAAACGGCGCAACATGGCGCTGCCGTTCCAGTTTAGTATCACTACGGCTACTCGCATATTATGGCTTTTAGTGCTGAACGGTCGTGGTTGAAGTCGCCGAGCCTTACGCGCACAATCTGGTTGTCCCATTCTTCGCGTGCCATGCGTGGTGACAATTCCACGCGTATGTAGTTCTCAGTGAAGCCGTGCATGGCCTTTCCGCGTGTTGCCCGCTCGAAAAGCACATCGCATTCTGAACCGATGTGGCGCGCGTAGAAATCGGTGCGCTTCTTCTCGCTCAGTTCGAGAAGCCGTTTGCTGCGTGCCTTCTTGTCTGCTTCGGACACGATGTAGGGTATGCGCAGTGCCGAAGTGCCCGGGCGTTCGCTGTAGGGGAACACATGCAACTGTGTCACATCGGTGCCGGAAAGGAAGTCGTAGCACTCCTCAAACAGTTCGGGACGCTCTCCACGGCATCCCACCATTACGTCGACGCCTATGAATGCGTCGGGCATGGCTTGCTTTATCCTTTCTATTTTTCTGGCGAAGAGGGCTTTGTCATACCGCCTGTGCATGAGCTTCAGCACTTCGTCGGAACCACTTTGGAGCGGAACATGGAAGTGCGGCATGAACGCACGGCTTGTGGCGCAGTAGTCGATAAGTTCGTCGTCGAGCAAATCGGGCTCCATACTGCTTATGCGGTAACGCTCCACTCCGGCTACATTGTCGAGTGCCCGCACGAGATCGATGAAGCGTTCGCCGGTGGTCTTGCCGAAATCGCCTATGTTTACACCGGTAAGCACGATTTCCTTGCCGCCTTCTTTCACGGCAGCTTCGGCTTGTGCCACGAGCGACGCTATTGTGGGGTTGCGCGAGAAACCGCGTGCATAGGGTATTGTGCAGTAGGTGCAGAAATAGTCGCACCCGTCCTGCACCTTCAGAAAATACCGTGTGCGGTTGCCGCGTGAGCACGACGGGGCGAATGTCTTTATCTGGTTGGTGCGCACCGAATGGTATTGGTGCAGCGGAGTTGCATTGCCGCTGGTGTCGCGTGAAGCCGATTTGGCAGCCCAGGCATCGTTGAGGAATTGTATGAGACTGGCTTTCTCGTTTGAACCGAGCACGAGATCGACGCCTTCAATCTTGCTTACCGTTTCAGAGGCAAGCTGTGCATAGCATCCGGTCACCACGACAAATGCTCCGGGGTTGTTGCGCACCATGCGGTGTATGGCCTGCCGGCACTTGTGGTCGGCCACTTCTGTGACAGAGCAAGTATTTATAAGGCAGATGTCGGCATGTTCGCCCAGTTGCGCAGTCTGCACTCCCATGTCGGCAAGCATTTGCCCGAATGTCGATGTTTCTGAGAAATTCAGCTTGCATCCAAGAGTGTAATAGGCTGCCTTCTTGCCTTGAAAGGCTGATGTATCAATCATTTTCCTTACATTATTAATATATAATGAAACACATTGTTAGTGTATTTGCCATGCATTTTGCATGCTCCCCGCATTTTTCATTGCCGTTGAGCGGCATCGTGCGGAGCCTTGCCTGTGGGTTTGGCAAAGTCCTGTTGCGGCGTAGTTCAGGCTCGCCTTTGCAACAAGTCGTGCAAAGGTAGCAAAAAGATTATGACTTACGCGCAAAACAATGCCGTTTTCTCAACCTGTGAGCTGCCTGTAATGCCCTGTTTTGGGCGCACACAATGGCCGGAAAAAGCGCGCTTTTGGTTGGTGAAAAAGATTTAACGTTTGTTTGCAGTATGTATTCTTTTATAAATCAATAACTTATGGATAGGTTACAAAAAAGGCAAAAAAAAACTCTAAAAAGTTTGACACTGTATTGAAAAAATACTTACCTTTGCAACGTTTTAATAAACAAATGATTGTTTTACAGATTTAAAAAAGCAAAGAAAATGAAGAAATTGGTTTTAATGTTCGTAGCTATCGCAGCTATCTCTTTCGCATCTTGTGGTAACAAGCAGGCAGCTCCCGCTGCTGAGAACGACACTGTTGACACAACAGCTGTTGACACAACTGCCGCTGACACAGCAGCCGTTGACACAACCGTAGCTGAGTAATCATTAGCTCGAACTGAAAAATGAGAGATTGACCGTCAGACTTAGTCTGGCGGTCTTTTCTTTTTTATATCCGTATGAAAGCATCGTTTCATGTGCCGCTGCTTGTAATGCGGATTGATTGCGCAGCTGTATGACATTGACAACAACAATTCTTG
>CAVDJG010000084.1:6078-7827 GCA_963609005.1 Acidaminococcaceae bacterium | reverse complement strand
CCCTCCTTCAGTTCGGTGAAGGCGTTGTCGGGCAACTGGATTTGATCTTTTTCTTTGTTTTCCATATTTTTTTCGTTTTGCATTCGCATGTTGCTGCGGCACCGCAGGGCCGCATTGTGGCGGCTGGCGGGGCACATGATTTGCAAAGTTACTTGAAAATGGCAAAAAAAGCAACGCTTTGTGTATAAAATTACAACATCGAATGTGTATTGAAAATAAAATGTGTAATTTTGCAGCTACATCATAACCGATTGTATAACATTATTTCATTATAAATCATTTTATGAAAAAAACTTTGTTGACTGTGTGTCTGTCGGTCTTTGCCCTCGCCATGACGGCAATGCCTGCAAAACGCGGCGTGTGGAAAACCATACGTCTTGCCGACGGCACCGAAGTGCGTGTTGAAGTGCGTGGCGACGAGCACCTGCGCTATTTGCAGGCCGAAGACGGCACGCGTTATGTTGAGAATGCTGACGGCACCTACTCGGTTGCCGTCATGGAAAACCTGCGTGCTGCCGCAGCCAAGCGCCGCAGCCTCATAGGAAGCGAGCAGAAGGCAATGGCTCCGCGCCTTAACCCGCTCCGCACGAGCTATGCCGGAACCGGCAAGAAATTCCTCGGCGAGAAGAAGGGACTCATCATTCTCGCCAATTTCTCCGACATGACTTTCGCAAGCGGACACGACAAGGCTTTTTATGAGAAGCTTGCCAATGAACTCAACTACACCGAAAGCCCGTTCCGGGGCAGCGTGCGCGACTACTACCGCGCCCAAAGCAACGGACAGTTCGACCTCACTTTCGACGTGGTTGGCCCCATCACCCTCTCGAAGAGCTATTCCTACTATGGCCGTAACGTTATTGTGGGAGGCAGCAGCACCGACGAGCACTCTGGCGAAATGATTGCCGAGGCATGCAAAATGGTGCAGAACGAAGTCAACTTCGCCGACTACGACTGGGATGGCGACGGATATGTTGACCAGGTGTTTGTGCTCTATGCCGGCAAAGGCGAGGCCGACGGCGGCGTGGCGAGCACTATATGGCCGCACATGTTCTATCTGAAATACAGCGACTACGGACAGGTGCTCACTCTCGGGGGCGTAAACATCAACACCTATGCGTGCAGCAGCGAGCTCAACGGCAGCAACGGATGCAGCGGAATCGGCACCATTTGCCATGAATTCTCGCACTGTCTGGGTTTCGCCGACCTCTACGACACTACCTACTCTGGCGGCTACGGCATGCAGAGCTGGGACTTGCTGGCATCGGGCGGCTACAACGGCAACTCGTTCTGTCCTGCCAACTTCACTGGATATGAGCGTTGGGTGGCCGGATGGATAGAGCCGATCGAGCTGCGCAAAGACACTGTCGTGACTTCGCAGAAATCGTTGACCGACAATGGAGAGACCTATGTTATATACAACGAGAACTACAAAGACGAGCTTTATTTCCTCGACAACCGCCAGCGCACCGGTTGGGACAGCTACGTGCCCAACTCGGGTCTGCTCATAACTCACCTCGACTACAAGGCCGACGTGTGGGAAAACAACTCCGTGAACGACGACGCTACACACCAGCGCTACTCTCCGTTCCATGCAGGCGGACCTACACAGGATGAATACGGAAGCTATAGCTATATCCCGGCCAACGACGTTTATCCGTGCAACGGCAACGACAGCCTCACCAATACGTCAAACCCCGAGGCTTCTCTGTTTAATACCAATATCGACGGAACCAACCTCATGGGCAAGGC
>CAVDJG010000084.1:0-6045 GCA_963609005.1 Acidaminococcaceae bacterium | reverse complement strand
GAATCACGCGCAACGACGACGGCACTATGGCTTTCAGCTTCCGTGGCTTGGCCGGAACCAACTACGACGAAACGCCCGGTGCGGTGCTCTTCAACGAGACATTCGACAAGTGTAGCGGCACTGGCGGCAACGACGGACAGTGGAGCGGCAACATAGCAACGTCGGTGTTCACTCCCGATGTGTCGGGATGGGTGTGCAAAACGAGCAAGGGTGCCGACCGTTGTGCCAAGTTCGGAGCACGCAACAACTACACCGAGGTGTCTACTCCCGTGTTCTATGCAGGCACTAAGGCACGCCTCACATTCAAGGCTGCGCCCTGGACCAACGACGACAACACCATCGACATAAGCTACAACAACACCACTCTGCAGCGTATATTCACCGAAGAAGGCAAGTGGACGGAATACTCAATCGACTTTGACGGAGCTGGTTTCGGCCGTCTCTATTTTGCATGCGACGGCCGTTTCTTCCTCGACGATGTGAAGGTTGTGGTGGCCGGCGATGCTTCGGCAGTGATTGATGTCAATGCCGACGTGGCAAAGAAGGCCGACGGAAAGATTTACACCATTGACGGCCGCTATGTGGGCAACAACAGCAAGACGCTCGGCAAGGGCATATACATTGTCAACGGCCGCAAGTTTGTGAAATAACGGTTTCCTTGCCGTTAAACGGCCGCGCCCATGATGCGGGCACGGCGCAATAAAAAAAGGTGGCAAAGCGGGCATGTTCCCTGCTTTGCCACCTTTTGTTTTGTGGGGCTGCGGTGCGTGGCAGCGCAGCCTTCGGTTTTATTTGGTCATTCTATTTTCATTGCGAAGCCTCCGCCGGGAGCCATGTGCAGTTGCACTTTACTGCCTTTCGTGGCGTCCCACTGCGATTTCTTGTAGTCGCGTGCGGCCCGGTCGGCGTTTACGCCGTCGGCAAACAACGTGACTTTTGCCTTCTGCTTACCGGTGAATGCGAGGTCGATCGTAATGTCGCGCGGTGTCCAGTTGGTTATTCCGCCCACATACCAGGTGTTGCCTTTGCGCCTTGCGGTTATTATATATTCGCCCATTTTCCCTTCAATTATGCGCGTCTCGTCCCATGCCGTGGGCACCGATGCAATAAATTCGGTGCATTCCTGCTCGCGCATGTAGTTGCTCGGGTTGTCGCAAAGCATAGTGAGCGGCGAGTCAAACACCATGTAAAGTGCCAGTTGCCGGCACCGTGTGCCTTGGCTCATGGGCTCGCTGTTGCACGGGCGGTAGTTGCTGCGCGATGCATTGCGCATTGCGCCCTGCGTGTAGTCGAGCGGTCCCGACAGTTGGCGCAGGAACGGCAGTTGCGTGTCGTAGGTCACTTGGTCATACGATTCGGGCGCCCATTTCATCTGTTCCAGTCCGAACACGCCCTCAAAGTTGAGCACGTTGGGGTAGGTGCGGTTCATGCCCGCCGGTTTGTAGGTGCCGTGCAGGTCGAGCACGAGTTTGTATTTGGCGCACATTTCGGCTGCGCGATATTCAAAGTCGGTCATTATCTGGTCGTCGCGGTCCATGAAATCCACCTTGAAGCCCTTCACTCCCATCTCGGAGAAATGCTTGCACACGCGTTCCATGTCACGGTCGAAGGCCCAGTATCCGGCCCACAGAATTATGCCCACGCCTTTGTCGGCGGCATATTTCACCAGTCCCGGCAGGTCAATCTCGGGCACCACCTGCATAAGGTCGGCTTTGCCGTTCACGGCCCATCCCTCGTCGAGTATTACATATTCTATGCCTTTGCTTGCCGCGAAGTCGATGTAATACTTGTAGGTGTCGTTGTTCACTCCCGAGCGGAAGTTCACGCCGTCGATGTTCCAGTCGTTCCACCAGTCCCACGCCACTTTTCCGGGCTTTATCCACGACGTGTCGCTTATGCGCAAAGGTTCGCCGAGCAGATAGCTCACGCTTGTCTGTGCGAGTTGCCGGTCGTCGTCGGTCACCACGGCAATGCGCCACGGCAGAGCGCGCGGCTTGGTTATTTTGGCGATGTAGTCTTCGCGCTCCTTAACAATCATCTGCAGGTTGTTGTGTCCGCCCTGTTCCACGCGTTTCGGGCGTGGAGCGAATACGGCCGAGAGGTTGTCGGTGCCTTTTGCCGACGACAGATACATGCCGGGATAGTCGTTAAGGTTCGATTCGGTTATTGCCACCTTCACGCCCTTGCCGTTGTCCACCGCGAGCGGAAGAAACATGAGCCGTCCCTTGTCGAGTTCGGAGATGCGTGCCGTGGTGTATTGGTTTTCAAACGAACTGCCGTATTGGCTTTCGAAATTGCCCGGTTTGCCCACCTGCACATAAGGCACTGTCGCTGTGGCGTCGGTGGCGAAACGGTAGCTCACGGTCTCGTCTTTCACATACAGTGTCTTCTTCGTCGTTGTCACATAACGGTAGGCAATGGCGTCGTTGTAGGCCCTGAATTCAATGTTCCAACCGCCCCTGAACCGCAGTGTGAGCACGTTGTAGTTGTCGTGCAGTGTTGCGGCGCGGTAGAAAGGCGATGCCACGGTTTCATCGACATGCTTTTCTGCCGACGACACGAGCCGTGCCTTGTCGCCCCAGCAAGTGCCGTCGGAAAGGGTTATGTTCAGTGCCGACGGTTCGATCACCTTTTCACCGGCGAGCGAGATGTCGTAGGTGAGCTTGTCGCCTATGTTTATTGTTGTGGCGAGCCGCTTGTCGGGCGACACCAGCTTGAACTGTTTTTGTGCGAATGCTGCCGTGTTGGCCAGTGCCAACGACAGCACGATGAATGTTTTTAGTTTCATGATATAAATTGTTTAGTGGTGCATAGTGTCTGTCATTTCAGCAACTTTCCATTCTTCACGTGCCGTGCCGATATTGCGAGTGTCTGCGGAGTGCGCAGCGCAGGTTTCAGTTCGCCGCCTATATAATAAATGTATTGGCCGGCGTTAACGAGTTGTGCCCCTGCGCGTGCGAGCCTGCTGTCGGCAACGTTTGTGCCGGTCCATTGCCCGGTGTGCGTGTCAAATTGCAGGAGAGTGCCGTTGAACCGATACCAAGGTATGGGTTGTTCCAGATATTTCGCCTTGTCCACGAGACGGTATCTGCCGCTTATCGCGTCGAGGAAGATGTCTTTGTTCACGCCTCCGGCGCATATTATGCTGTGGCTCGTGCCGTCGCCGTAGGCCATTACTGTTGCCGTGGCACCCGAGAGCGTGAGTGTCTCGCCGTCGGGCGAGGTGGGTGCCGGCAGTGCGTGCCACCTGCCTGTTGCGGTGTCGAGGCACTGTCCGTCGGTGTTCACCACGCTGCCGTCGCCGTTTTGGTAGAAGCCGCCCCACACATAGAGCTTTCCGCCGCATGCGGCCACAGTGGGTTGCACGCGCGGTGAGCCCGGCATAGCGGCCACTGCCGTCCAGTTGGCGTTGCCGCCGGGCTGCATGATCCAAGCCTTGGCCGAAGGCTTGCCGTCTTGGTTGCCCCCCACGGCTATCACTTTGTCGCCGCACCGTGCCGCGCCCAGGTTGTCGGCGGTGACGGGAAGCGGTGGCATGGTGTTGAGGCTGACCTGCATCTTTGCCGTGTCGAGGTGCAGACTGATTACAGATTGCAGGCTGCCCTCACTGTTGTTGCCGCCTATGAGTATGAGGCTGTCGCCGCTTTCCACCGTGGCCCCGTAGGCGGCCGCTTGCGGCAGTCGGCCCACGAGCCGCCATTCAAGACTGTCGGCGTTGGCGCGTGCCGCATATATGCCGTTGTAATAACGCTTCTGTCCGGGCACCGGGAAATTGCATCCTCCGGCTATTATTATGTAGTTGCCCGTGTGTCCGGCATAGCATGCCGACACGCCGAGTGCGTAGCCGGGTTCTTGCGAAGGAAATCCGCCCACGTTGTCTACTGTAAATTTCTCAGTGCTTGCTGCCTCGCGTGTCGTGCCGCATGCCGTGACCATTACTGTGGCCATTGCTGCGGCGAGAATGTTGGTGGCGAGTTTTCTCATCGTCGGTAGGTTGTGTGTCGGTAAGGAGTGTGTCATTCGGCCGGCGTTTTTTCGTAGAGGTCGGCAGCAGAGGCTACATTGGCGAAGTCGCGCAGAAACTCGGCATACTTGTCGGTCACTGCCTCGGCAAAGCGTTTGCCCTTTTCGGCAGTCGAGAGCGAGGGGTCGCCAATGCCCGTATCGTCGGTCACAAGTCGCCAGTTGCGCGGTATCCACACTTTGCCTTCGCGCAGGGCGTCGATGCAGAAGCCTTTCGATCGTCCTTTTCCTGCCTCCTCGAGGCGCACGAGTTCAGGGTGATAGTGCATCATAACCGATGTTTCCGACTCGTCGGCGTGGTCGCCCGCAATGTCGAAGAAATCCTTTGCGGGACACATCTTGAACCACTCGCTTGTGGCAATGATGAAGTCGGGATAGTCGATAGTGAGGTCGCGTATCATGTTCTTGAAGTTGTTGCCGCCGTGGCCGTTCACTATGAGCATGCGGTTTATGCCCTGGTGGTGCAGCGAAGCCACTATGTCGGCGAGCACGGCACGTTGCGTTTCGTAGCGGTAGTGCACGCAGAACTTGAGTTCGCGCTGCCCGGGATTTTGCGCACCTGTATTCACCGGCGGCATCACCATGCAGTAAATGCCGTAGCGGTTGAATGTCTTCACTGCTGCATCCACGGCAATGTCGTGCGACAGGATGCAGTCGGTGAGGTAGGGCAGATGCTGGTTGTGCGGTTCGGTTGCTCCCCATGGCAATATTGCCACCTTGTAGTCGTATTGGCGTGCTGTGCCGTAGTTTGACACGGCGAGGTCGAATTTCTTTTCCATATTGTTGAGTGTTTGTCGTTTTGTTGCTGTTGTCGTTTTTATTCTTCATTCTGCTTGTTGCGCAGTTTTTTCAGTTTTCCGTAAGCCTTCTTGCCGGCCTTCTCGCCGAGTTCTATCATCTTGGCCAGCTTCTTTGGCGTGAAACTGCCTGCTCCATAGCCTTTCAGCTTGGGGTTAATGTATATGTCAACCAATTTCAGGTTTTCTTTATACTGCACCATGTCGGGCCGTTGCACCGCCCAACGCACCAGCCGCCCTATGTAGCTCTTTGCGTTTTTCATGAACTTGCGTTTCTGCCGCTGCTCGGAGTCTTCCTTTTCGTGCTTGTTTTGCGTGAGGTCGATGGCAATGACAATGTCGGCCCCCATCTCCTTCACCACGTCAACGGGCAGGTTGTCGGTGAGTCCTCCGTCGAGAAGTTCAGTCCCGTCGATGTCGATTGCCTTGAACACGCCCGGTATGGCCATGCTCGCGCGCAGGCAACGGGAGAGAATGCCCGATGAAAGCACCACGCGTTTGCGTTTGCGGTAGTCGGTGGCCACGCAGCGGAACGGTATGGGCAGACTGTCAAACGATATGCTGTCGGGGCGCGCGATCATCGAGTCGAGCAGAGCCACCACATGGTCGCCGCGCATCATCCCCACCGACTTGTCGGCCAGTTTGCTGCCGCGTCTGCCCACGGGAAACCCGAAAAAATAGGTCACGCCGTCGCGTTTGCTCACGATGCGGTGCTTCACGGCCTCGTTGCGGTCGCTGAGCAGCGTAATCCAGTCCTGCTCGCGAAACATTGAGTCGAGCTGTTGGCTGCGGTAGCCGCAGGCATACAGGCCGCCTATAATCGACCCTATGCTCGTTCCTGCAATGTAGTCTATGTCAATCCCGGCCTTTTCTATGTATTTCAGCACGCCCACTTCGGCAGCTCCCTTTGCGCCGCCTCCGCCGAGCACAAGGCCCACTTTCGGGCGCGCGGTGTCATTATTGTCGCGGCACAGTGCCCTGTTCAGCCGGTGGCACGGGCTAAGCAACAACAGCAACAGGACAATGCGCAAGGTGAGATATTTCATATAAGTGGAATTTTTCATGTGTGGGAGAGTCAAATGCAAAAGTAGCACAAAAGCGCAAAAGCACAAAGAATAATTGTTTAAAATAGCTTTTCGCGTTTCGCGCGCATGGTCTTTCGCGTGCAGGCGGGTTTCGCTTCGGGTTTTGCTGCGTATGCGGTGCGTGTGTGCCGCGTGTGCAG
>CAVDJG010000083.1:0-7857 GCA_963609005.1 Acidaminococcaceae bacterium | reverse complement strand
ATGCCCGATGACCTCATAGAACGCATTGTCAAGAGCCGGAACTTCATGTCGGCATACGCCTGCATGCGTCAAGTGAGCTTCGGTCTGCTCGACATGGCCTACTACACAAAGCGTGACGAATTTACCGAAGACATCATGCAATTCGAGAAGAAAGCATGGGAGAAGGCAATAGTGACACGGCAATTGCCCGACACCTGCATGACAACGCAGTTCTCGCACATTATGGCCGGAGGCTATGCAGCCGGTTACTACAGCTACAAATGGGCCGAAGTGCTCGATGCCGACGCCTTCAGCGTATTCAAGAAAAACGGTATTTTCGACCGCAAGACAGCCCAGAGCTTCCGTGACAACATCCTCTCGAAAGGCGGAACCGAGCATCCCATGACCCTCTACAAGCGTTTCCGCGGACAAGAACCCACAATCGACGCATTACTCGAACGCAATGGAATCAAACGACAATAACGAAAAACGGCTGAAACTCGACCTCCGCTACCTGCGCATGGCGCGCATCTGGGCCGAAAACAGCTATTGCAAGCGCCGCAAAGTGGGCGCGCTCGTCGTGAAAGAAAAAATGATAATAAGCGACGGATACAACGGAACCCCAAGCGGTTTCGAGAACATCTGCGAGGACGAAGACTTCGTCACGAAACCGTATGTGCTGCACGCCGAAGCCAACGCCATAACCAAGCTGGCCAGAAGCAGCAACAACAGCGACGGATCAACGCTCTATGTCACGGCTGCCCCGTGCATAGAGTGCTCAAAACTCATAATCCAGGCCGGCATAAAACGCGTTGTCTACGGCGAAGAATACCGCCTGAAAGACGGCATCGAACTGCTGAAAAGAGCTAACATTGAAGTTATATATCTAAATCCCGACAACAATGACAAAGAACAAATATAACCGCTTCATGCCCCTTGTCATGGCATTATGTGTCGTGCTTGGCATACTCATCGGCACATTCTATGCCAACCATTTCTCAGGCAACAGGCTCAACATCATCAATTCAGGCAGCAACAGGCTCACCAACCTGCTGCACATCATCGACGACCAGTATGTGGACAAGGTGGACATCGACTCTCTTGTAGACAAGGCCATACCGCAGATACTCGCCGACCTCGACCCGCACTCGGTGTATATCAACGCCAAGGATGTGCAGACTGCCAACGACGACTTGCGGGGATCGTTCTCGGGAGTGGGCATAGAGTTCACGATAAGGAAGGACACCATACATGTGCAGAACGTGATAAAGAACGGTCCGGCCCAGAGAGCGGGCATACTTGCTGGCGACAAGATTGTAAGTGTCGACGGCAAACCGTTTGTAGGCAAGCAAGTCACCAACGAAGAGGCACAGCACAGACTGAAAGGTCCGAAAGACACAAAGGTGAAAATCGGCGTGTTGAGATACGGCCAGAAAACCGTGAAATACTTCACCGTAACACGAGGCGACATTCCGCAGAAGAGCGTCAGCGCCACATACATGCTCGACGACGACACCGGCTACATACGCATAAAGAATTTCGGCGAGACAACCTACCCCGAACTCCTCATCGCACTGGCCAACCTCTCGCAGGAAGGGTTTGAAAATCTCGTGATTGACTTGCGCGACAACACCGGCGGCTACCTCAACTCGGCAGTGCAGATGGCCAACGAATTTCTTCCGAAGAACAAACTCATTGTCTACACCCAGGGCCGCAAGTCGCCGCGACAGGAATACCGTTCCGACGGACACGGCAGCTACCAGCACATTCCGCTAGTGGTGCTCATCAACGAAGGGTCGGCCTCTTCATCCGAAATATTTGCCGGTGCCATGCAAGACAACGACCGCGCCACCATCATAGGGCGCCGTTCTTTCGGCAAAGGTCTCGTGCAACAGCAGATTGGTTTCCCCGACGGAAGCATGATAAGACTTACCATTGCACGCTATTACACACCGTCGGGCCGCTGCATACAGAAACCTTACACCGCCGGCGACGACCGTGAATACGAGCAAGATCTGCTCAACCGCTACCAGCACGGCGAGTTCTTCTCGCAAGACAGCATCAAGCATTCAGGTCCGGCCTACCACACCGGGAACGGACGCACCGTATATGGCGGCGGCGGAATAACCCCCGACATATTCATTCCCGAGGACACTACAGGCATGACATCATACTACAAGGCAGCATCGATGAGCGGACTCATTCTGCAGTTTGCCTTCACCTACACCGACGACAACCGCCTAAAGCTCAACAACTTCAAGGAGATGGCCGAGTTGTCGAAATATCTTGTAAGCCAAAACACCGTGGAGAAATTCGCGACCTATGCCGACAAGAACGGACTGAAACGCCGCAACCTGATGATACGCAAGTCGCACAAGCTGCTCGAACGCTACATCAACAGCCGCATAATATACAACATGCTCGACGAGGAGGCATGGAATGAATATATAAACTACGACGACCCCGTAATTGCGGCAACACTGCGTGTCTTTAAAAACAACGCAGCATTCCCGAAGAAACCGGCAGCAAAAGCCGCGAAAAAAGGCCAAAAGAATGCTTAAAGACGAGCTGCGCCGCAAGATAAGGCAGCTTAAACGCGGCTTCACCACAACGCAGTTGCGCGATTTGTCTGCCGTGCCCATGCAGCGGCTGCTTGCCCATGAGCGCATAAAAGCCGCGCACACGGTGCTGATGTACTATTCGCTGCCTGACGAGGTTTACACCCACGAGACCCTTGACCGGCTTGTCGAAGCCGGAAAGAAAGTGCTGTTGCCCGTTGTAACCGGCGACACGACGATGTGCCTGCACGTCTACGGCAGCAGAAACGACATGCGTGCCGGAGCTTACGGCATCATGGAACCGACGGGAGAAGTGTTTGACAATCTGCCGGAGATTGATGTGGCGGTGGTGCCCGGAATGGCGTTCGACCGCAACAACAACCGCATGGGGCGCGGCAAGGGTTATTACGACCGCTTTCTTGCATGCATTCCGCAAGCCTACAAAATAGGAGTTTGTTTCAAATTCCAGTTGGTTGACGAAATACCCGTCAGCCAGTTTGATATAAAAATGGACGAGATTATAGTATGAAAGGCACCTGAAAAATAAATTTTACACAAACGCAAGAAGCGTGGCCTCACACCAGCAAGTGCGAAGCCACGCTTCTTCTATTTCAGCAATATGTGTCAGATTACGACGGCGGTGCCGCTGCATGCCACCATAAGCATGGAGCCCGACGCACCAATAGCTTCATAATCGAAATCGATGCCAACCACAGCGTTGGCACCAAGACGCTGGGCACGCTTTTCCATCTCTTCGAGTGCAGAATCCTTTGCCTCGCGCAACACATCCTCATAAGCTCCGCTGCGGCCTCCGAAAAAGTCGCGCAGATTGGCCATGAAGTCCTTCACGAAATTGGCACCGACGATTACCTCGCCTGTCACCACACCGCGATATTCGCGTATGGGGCTGCCCTCTATAACAGGTGTTGTTGTAAGCAGCATATCGTTTTCCCTTTTATTTCATTACTGTTTGTTTTGGCAGCAAGACTTTTTCTCGTTCTTGCAGCCTTTCTTCTCGGCCTTGCAGTTTTCTTTTCCGGCCTTGCAGCCTTCTTTTGCCATTTGGCACTGTCCCTCGGCAGAACCGCATGTAGCTCTGGCCACCTTGCATTCGGTTTGCATTTCGGCACACTCCTGCCTTGTTTCCTTGGCTCCGCAGCACGACTTCTTTTGTGCGCAGCAGCCCTCCGACGTCTTGCCACATACGGCAGCAGCCTCTTTTTTCGATGCTGTGTAGCCGAATTTCGTGAAAGCGGCTATTATCTTGTCTTCTGAAGTCTTGTCGGCATCATACTCCACCGTAACCTTCTGTGCGGCTATGTCGGTGTCGATTTTCTTCACGCCTTTCTCAAATTTCAGGTTTCCCTTTATTTTGTTCTCGCAACTCTCACAGTGCATCACCGGCGAAGTGGTAAGCACTACTGTCTTGATGTCCTTGGCGTTTGCCACCATTGCGGCGCCAACCATCGCCATCACAAGCAAAAATTTTTTCATTTCAGTTTCTTTTTTAGCGTTGTTTTCTTGTTTTCAGTAATATATAAAGCGGCAACATCAGCTACATGCAGATGCCGCATGCCATGCAAAGATAGTGCAAACGGCTGTATATCGGCAAATTATCCCGCGAATTTTAAGTTACGTTATAATCTCCCAAAATTTATTCTAACTCCGGCATACAGCATAGCCCCGTGCACCGGTCCCCACACCATTGTGGGTTCAAATCCCGCAGCCCAAGGGTCGGCATAGCCATAAATCACTTTTTTCTGTCTGAAACCCGTGAGGTTCTCGCCTCCCACATACACCGAGAAATGTCGGAACCAGCGCGTTACCTGAGCACTCACCTGCTCGAAAGCCTTGAATGTGCGCTGCCACGACTCGCTGCCGTCTTGCGCCACGCGCGGTGTCGGCATGCGTCCGCCGCCGTTGAGCTGCAACGTGGCGTCAAACTGCCAAAGACCGAGCGGTGTCTTGTATGACGCGGTGAGCAGTCCCTTGTATTTGCCCGTGAGCGGTTTGTCCATAAGCTTTCCGCCATAGGTTGCCTTCACCACATTGCGCCGGTAGGCCGCAGTAAACGTAAGTCCGGAAAGAGGTTCGTAGCTCGCGTCCACCTGGAAGGTGTGCGAATAGCTACGCCCAACGAGGTTGTCGATGATTATGCGCGTGGCGTCGGTGTCGAAATCCACCTCCACCTGATTGCCGAAGTGCGTGTAATAATATTCGGCATTTACCGTGAGCGAACGTTTGCCGAGCGGTATTGACAAAGCAGTGCTCACCCCATAGTTCCATGCATTTTCCTGCTTCAGGTTGTCGCCGACGGTCATTGTGCGCCCGCTTGCCATGAGATAGTTGTTCTCGGCAAGCGCATGCACGGTGCGATAACCCTTTCCGGCCGATGCGCGCAAGGCCAGGATGTCGTTGGCCTGCCATTTCAGGTGCACGCGCGGCGTGACAAACGTGCCGTATATGCTGCTGTGGTCTACGCGCAACCCGGCCATTGCCGTGAGGCGGTGGTGCAAGTCGAAAGTGTATTGTGCGTATGCCCCGGGCACCGTTTCCTTTTCAACGAGCCGTTGCCTGCCCTCCCCGGCATTGTGGGTCATGCGGTAAGCCTGGTCAAGATAGTCGTGGTTTAGGCTCAGTCCCACCGCGAGGTTGTGCATCTTGCCGAAATCGGTTTCGAAGAGCAGTTGTGCATAGACGTTTTTCTCGTTCACATAATACACCTTACGGCCGTAAGCCGCATCCTGCCGGTGCATTGCAGCCGATGCCATGAGCGCCACACTGGAGTTGTGCTCGCGGCTCAGCACAAAGGCATGTTTCATGTAAGCCTCGTAGCGGTCGGTCTCGATGCCTATTTTGTAGAGCCCGTCGGTTGTGGGATGGTGGTGTGCCACCTGTCCGCTCGTGCGCTGTTCGTTGAGCAGCGACACCCCGCCGTGGAATATGTAGCGGTTTCCAAGATAAGCCCAACGGTTCTGCAGGTTATACTGCCGTATGCCCGGCATGTCCTGAAACGTGTCGCCATTGTCGTCGTGGTGTCCCCAACGGTTCTCGAAGTGGGCCAAAATCTCGCTGCTTAGCCGCGGGTTGAGATGCACGTTAGCATCGGCATTTGCCTCAAAGCGGCGCTCGGAGTCGCCGTAAAGGTTCACCGTTGCACCCTGCTCGTCTTCGGGTTTCAGATATTCCACGTTTATCTGTCCGGTGATTGCCTCATAGCCGTTGCGCACCGATGCGTTTCCCTTCGACACCTGTATGCTCTTCATCCACGGCCCGGGCACATAGCCCAAGGCGTAGGGTGCCGATGCGCCACGGAAATTAGGCAGATTTTCGGTGAGCATCTGCACATAAGTGCCGCTCAGTCCGAGCAGCTTTATTTGCCGTGCTCCGGTTGTCGCGTCGTTGTAGTTTACGTCAACCGACGGGTTGGTAACGAAGCTCTCGCCAAGGTTGCAGCAGGCCGCCTTGAAAAGCTCGTCCTTGCCTATGAGTTGTCCGTTGACAGCGCCCTTGGCGCGCGTTATTCCCTTGCGCCGTTGTGTCACCTCAACACCCTGCAGTTGCTGCTCGGCAAAAGGCGCGATCGTGTCGTTTTGTTCTGTATGTGTGGCGTGATTCTGTGCCGACACCGCTGTTGCCGACATCGAGAAGATGCCTGCAAAAATAATTCCTATGTTCATTGTTGTTTTGTCGTGTATCAAGTTTTCATTCTATTTTCAACCGTTTGCGGGGCGGCACACGGTTGCCGCGTGCCGCAACAATTGCCTGCCGCCATAGCGAGGGCGACAGAAACTGCTGAAAATCAGATTGTCAATACACGGATGAGCGACAGATACCTCCGCCGGGGCGGCCCGTTCCACAACACGCGCGGCCTTGATACTGCTGCGCCCCTGTCGGCTATACTCAAGCAGGCGGCAAGCCACACATTGACCAGCAGTGCCCACACGCCAACCGCACTGAAATCGTAGGCATTGTCGGCAACGCGTGTCGTAGGCGATAGCTTCACTATTTCAACGCTCATGCAACCGCTGTTCTGCACGCGGCAATGTGGAGAAAACATTTCGTGTTCGGCACCGCAGCAGTCGGGTTCAGGATCGCCTGTCGCGCAATCAGCAGCCACGCAGCACCCTTCATCGGCATCGGCGTGGGTGGCAAGTGCCTCCACTTCGCCGGTGTGCAGGCAGTGCAACACGGCAACCCCCACTCCGGTCCAAACCAGCAGGAGCGACATGACAAGTGTCAGCAATATGTAAGCGAAGCGTTTCATCGTGATGCAAAAATACGACAAATTGCCGAAACCGGCAAATGAAATGTGCAACAACACAAAATGTTGTAAATGGCGGGAAAAATATCATAACATTCAGGCACCGCGCATGCCGTCATGCCCACTTGCACGACGGCCATTCCAGTCAGCCCACAGTTATCTCGCCCGAACCGTAGCAGCGGTGGTGATCGGCATCGTAGACCACGCAGAACTGCCCGGGGGCCACGCCCTGTATCAACTCCTCGGCATGCACCACAAATGTGCCCTGCCCCGTGCGCTCCAGCACTGCCGGATGATATTCGGGCGTGTGGCGTATTTTAAACGTGACGCGCGCCGATGTGCCTGGCTCGCCCCATGGGTCGAGCGTGAGAAAATGGAAATCGTGTATGGGGAAATCGCGCCGGTAGGCAGTGGCCGGCTCAAAGCCTTTCGACACATAGAGCACATTAGCCGCGACATCCTTGCGCACCACATACCACGGGCCACCGCCAAAACCGAGGCCGTGGCGCTGCCCTATGGTGTGAAACCACAGTCCACGGTGCTGCCCTATCCTGCGTCCGGTTTCAAGCTCAAGCACCTCGCCGGGGTTCTCACCCAAGTAGCGGCGTATGTAGTCGTTGTAGTTTATCTTGCCAAGGAAGCAGATGCCCTGCGAGTCTTTGCGGCGCGCATTCACGAGATGTTCGCGCACGGCAATGTCGCGCACGGCATCTTTCATGTAATGCCCTATGGGAAACAGTGCCTTGCGCAACTGCCAGTCGTATATCTGCGCCAGGAAATCGGTCTGGTCCTTCACCGGGTCGGGGCTGGTGACAAGCCATTTGCGGCCTTCACTGTCGGTTTCGGTCTGTGCATAATGCCCCGTGGCAATGAGGTCGTAGTTATGCCCCATCTTCTCGTCGAAAGCCCCAAACTTTATGAGCCTGTTGCACATCACGTCGGGATTGGGCGTGAAACCAGCCTTCACCTTGTCCATGGTGTAGCGCGTCACCTTGTCCCAATACTCGCGGTGACAGTCAACCACCTCAAGCCGGCAACCGTAACGTGCTGCCACGG
>CAVDJG010000082.1:0-7881 GCA_963609005.1 Acidaminococcaceae bacterium | reverse complement strand
GATGTGAACAAGAACATCGTGCAGAACCCCGGTTGGTAAGCAGTAGCCGCATGGCGTGAATGAAGAAAAAAATCAAAGAACATTTAATCAGAGTAAAAACATGAAATATATGAAATTGTTCATGATTGCCGCAGCGACGGTTTTCTGCGCAGCTTCCTGCTCCGACGACGAAAACTACAACTCTACCGGCAAGACGACAATAGAGTTTGAAAGCACCGCGATAACAGTTGACGAGAACACCGACCTGTTCGATGTTCCCGTGAAAGTGAGCGGCGCACGCAACGGAAAAGTGCGTTTCTCCATCAAAACCGAAGAGGTGGGCGAAAATCCTGCAAAGGAAGACGTGAACTATATGGTGACTTCGAAGACTGTCTGCCTCAGTGCCGACACTCTCACAAGCAACACCATGAACGTACAGGTGAAGGCCGTTGACGACCGTAACATGAATGCCGACCGCACCTTCAAACTCACCATCGTGTCGGCCGACGGCGCTACAATTGGTGCCAACAGCAGCGTAACGGTGACTATAAAGGACAACGACACCTCGTATTTCAACATCTTCAGCGGTGAATGGAAAATCACCGGTAAGTTCCACTATACCGGCGACGACGGCAAGACTTATGTGAAGGAGTTCAGCCAGAACATGTCGATAAGCTCGCCCTCTGACGAGGACAACTTCGAAAACCGTCTCTATGCGTTCATCCCGAGCTGGTCGGTGCCCAACGTTCCCCTCACACTGTCCTACGAGTTCCCCTTGCGCTACCGTTACATCGCATCGACGAAAAAAGGCTCATTGTCTTTCTTGTCGGGTGAAGAAGCTGCCACCAACGACTACTACGGTTTGGCATGGTCGTTCAACAAATGGGCAAACGGAAGCATGGCACGCGGTAATTTCTCGACAAGCTGGACTCCGACAGAGGAAAACTCGGTGCCCGATGTTATCGAGTTTGACACTGCCGACACACTGGCTATCCTCGAGACCGGCGCAGGCGCAGGCATCCGGTATGGTTGCGTGATGAGCGACGTGAAGATAAAGCGCCGCAAGTAAGCAGGTGCACACAAGCTGTTTAAAGCAGCTTTCTGACGAAACAGCAATCTCCTGAGCGGGTTGACAGGGTCGTGCAAGCGCTTCTGTCAATCCGCTTTTGCCTTTCCGCAGTGCCCCGGCGCTTGTAGCATAGGCGCGCGGACAACTGCAACAATGCACATAATTAACAAAAACCAATACCAATATGAAAAGAAATCTTCTCACAATCGCGCTTGTCGCAGGCGTGGCCTTGACCATGCAGGCACGCCAGCGCACCCTCGGCGAAATGCGGCAGGCCGCAGCCGGAGTGCTTGCCGTGACCAGCGGCGTGAAGGGCGCACCGTTTAATGCCGAGTCGCTCAAGGTGCTGCACCAGGCTTCGCAGCTCACTGTGATGGGCTCCGACAAAGGCTTCGCCGTAATATCCAACGACGATGCGTTCACACCCGTGCTCGGCTATTCCAACACGCCTTACGGCACAGAACATTCCCCGGGCTTCCTGTGGTGGATGGAAACAATGGAAAAGTCGCTTGCCAACGCCCTGGAAACAGGCAACACCGACTTTACTGTGCGTCGCGACGCTTCTTATAAGTCGTCGGTTGACGAGCTTATCACCGCCCGCTGGGGACAGGACACACCCTACAACAACCTCGCGCCCATGTACACCGAGAACGGCGAAAAGAAACACTACGTCACCGGATGTGTGGCCACGGCCATGGCTATGATCATGCGCCACCACAAGTATCCCGAGCACGGAATGGGAAAACGCCAGTATCGTTTCACTCCGGGCGACGGTTCGTCGGGCGCAATGACACTCTCGGCCGACTTCGAGAACACCTATTATGACTGGGACAACATGATAGACGAATACACCGAGGGCAACTACACCGATGCACAGGCCGAAGCCGTGTCAACACTCATGTATCACTGCGGCGTGGCCGTAAAGATGACCTACACCGCAACCGGCAGTGGAGCATATTCTTCGGAGGCATGCAAGGCATTGCGCAACTATTTCCGCTTCAACGGATACATAAAGGACTATACGCGTGCCTATTTCCCCAAGGACGAATGGATGAATCTCGTTTTCCGCGAACTTAACGACGGCTGCCCCATTCTCTACGGAGGACAGTCTACTGGTGGCGGCCACGAGTTCATCCTCGACGGTTACAACGAGCAGAACCTCGTGCATGTAAACTGGGGATGGAACGGCACCGACAACGGCTTCTACGACATCGCCGCACTGCACGGCTACTCCACTGGGCAGGAGCTTGTCGAAATGCGCGACTCTACCGACACCCGCTTCAACGGCTACTACCGCTCGCTTTGGGGCACCGACAAGGGCATACGCATCACCAAGAACGGCACGACGGCCGTCAATGTAAACTGCGACGCTATCTATCAGATGGATGTTGACGACTTCACTGGCAACATCGACGTGGTGGCAATGAACCAGGAAAACGGTGAGGTGACCTACCTGTCACGTGTCATCTCGTTCACACGCCAGCAAATGCGCTACGGCACCAGCGTGAGCAATGTAACGGCCGAGGTGGGCAACTTGCCCGACGGAACCTACCGCATCTACCTTGCCTCAATGTCTACGCTTGCAGGCAAGGAAGACAAGGGGTATCAGCCGGTGCGATCTTCAGAGTCGGTAGCCAACAGCTACGTCGTGGTGATTGAAGGCGGCGTGATAAAGTCGCTCAAGATCGACCGCAGCGGCAACTGGACTGCCACCGGCATCGCGGCAATAACCGACAAGACCCCGTCTTACGGCGACAACACCGTGCGCGTGTTCGACACCGCTGGACGTATGGTATATTCGGCTCCGCGTGCAGCATTCAATATAAATAATGTAGAAGCAAAGGGTGTGCTCGTCGTTAAGGACGGCACCGAGACAAAGAAAATCATACGCCAGTAAAGCGGGCGAATGAATTGGCGGAGGACTTTCTGTCTTTAATGAAAGCCTGCTGCACAACCGGCCTGCCGCACGGATGCCTTGCAAGAGGCAGCCGCGCGGCAGGTTTTTTTTTGCCCGTCCGCCGCGTGCGGTGTCGGTCACGCGATGCCTGCAGCACTGCTTCATTTGCCGTGCAATGCCGAAATAATCCTTTGTTTTTTTTGTTTTTTGCCATAATTACAGTATTTTTGCAAATTATAGGTGCGGTGTAACAACTCGCGCCGCACTGTCTTATGCGATAATATAAAAACCTATTGTATGCAAACAAGATGTCATCTGTCGGCGCTCATACATGAGCAGGCAAAGAAATACGGCGACCGCGAAGCCCTCATCTATAAGGATTTTGGAGGCTCGAAATGGAAAAGCGTGTCGTGGAAGATATTTTCGTTGCGCGTGAAGCAGGTGAGCAACGCCCTCCTCAACCTCGGTTTGAAACCACAGGAGTGCATTGCCGTGTTCTCGCAGAACTGCGCCCAGTATCTCTATACCGACTTCGGTGCCTATGGCGTGCGTGCCATCTCCATTCCGTTCTATGCCACGAGCAGCGAGCAGCAGATACAATATATGGTGAACGACGGCGGAGTGCGCTTCATGTTCGTGGGCGAACAGGAACAGTATGACAAGGCCCACCGCGTGTTTGCACTGTGCCCCACGCTGGAGCGCATCATCGTCTACGACCGCAGCGTGCGCATAAGCAGCCACGACCCCAACGCCCTTTATTTCGACGATTTCATAGCCATCGGCAAGAATCTGCCGCGGCAAAGCGAGGTTGAAAACCTCTGGCGCGAAGCCAACGACGACGACTTGTGCAACATTCTCTACACCAGCGGCACCACGGGCGAGAGCAAAGGCGTGATGCTCAGCTACGGACAGTATGCCGCCGCCCTCAAAGCCAACGACGAATGCGTGCCCATTTCCGACCGCGACAGCATAATCAGCTTCCTGCCGTTCACCCACATCTTCGAGCGCGGATGGGCTTATCTCGCCATAAGCGAGGGTTCACGCGTAATCATCAACACCAATCCCCACGATATCCAGCAGTCTATGCGCGAGACACATCCCACCTGCATGTCATCGGTTCCGCGTTTCTGGGAGAAGGTTTATCAGGCCGTGCGCGACAAGATCGACCGCTCGTCGGCCATGCAGCAGCGCCTGTTCCGCCACGCACTCGCCGTGGGTCGCAAATACAACATCGAATATCTGAGCCGCGGCAAGCGCCCGTCGCTCGCCCTCGCACTTGAATACCGCATCGTTGACCGCAGCATTTTGCGCCTCGTGCGCAAACAGATTGGTCTCGAAAATCCCAACATCTTCCCCACGGCCGGTGCAACGGTGTCGCCCGAGGTTGAGGAGTTTGTGCATTCTGTTGGCATCGGCATGGTGGTGGGCTACGGTCTGACAGAGAGTCTTGCCACCGTCTCGTGCGACCATCTCGACGAAGGCTACACCGTAGGGTCGGTTGGACGCCCCATAAACGGGATAAAGATAAAGATTTCAGACGACGGCGAGGTGTTGCTCAAAGGCCCGACAATCACGCGTGGCTATTACAAGCGCGATGCCGCCAATGCCGCTGCTTTCGATGCCGACGGATATTTCCACACAGGCGATGCAGGCTATCTCAAGAACGGCGAGCTATTCCTCACCGACCGCATAAAAGACCTTTTCAAGACTTCCAACGGCAAGTACATTGCGCCGCAAATGGTTGAATCGCTCATTCTTGTCGATAAATATGTAGACCAAGTGGCCGTCGTGGCCGACAAGCGCAAGTTTGTTTCGGCACTTGTCGTGCCCGAGTTCCGCCTTGTCGAGGAGTATGCCCGCGCCAACGGCATCGCCTTTGAAAGCCGAGAAGACCTCTGCGCCAACCCGAAGGTGCACGCAATGATGATGGAACGCATACAGACGCTCCAGCAGCAGCTTGCCCACTACGAGCAGGTGAAGCGCATAACGCTCATTGCCCACCACTTCTCAATGGAGTCGGGCGAGCTTACCAACACCTTGAAGATGAAACGCCCTGTGATTTACGCTAATTTCAAGGATGTCATCGACAAGATGTATGAGGATTAGGCAGCGGCAGATTAGAACCGTAATGCACATTGACAATAGGAAAGGGAAAAGGATATTTTTGGATATAGAAAATAAAAACATAAATGATAACAGCCGACCAACTGAAAGATGTAATGGAGCGTGCCGACGCGCTCAACCACTATTTGAATATCGACCAAAAGAAAGTGGAGTTTGAAGAAGAACAGCTCCGCACACAGGCACCCGACTTTTGGGAAGACCCGAAACGTGCCCAGGAACAGATGAAAAAGGTGAAGGGACTCGAAAAGTGGATTAACGGCTACCGCGAGGTGCGGCAGTTTGCCGACGAGCTCCAGCTCGCCTTCGAGTTCTGCAAGGACAATATGGTGGGCGAGGACGAGGTTGACGCCGACTATGCAAAGGCGGTCAAGGCCATTGAGAGCCTCGAGCTCATGAACATGCTGCGCCAGAAGGAAGACCCGATGGACTGCGTGATGAAGATAAACTCAGGGGCCGGCGGCACCGAAAGCCAGGACTGGGCACAGATGCTCATGCGTATGTACATGCGATGGGCAGAGGCTCACGGCCACAAAGTCACGATATCCAACCTTCAGGAAGGCGACGAAGCCGGCATAAAGAGCGTGACAATGGAGATTGAAGGAGGCGATTATGCCTACGGTTTCCTGAAAAGCGAGAACGGAGTGCACCGTCTTGTGCGCGTCTCGCCGTTCAATGCCCAGGGCAAACGCATGACGAGTTTCGCCAGCGTCTTTGTCTCGCCGCTTGTCGATGATACTATCGAAGTGTATGTCGATCCCGCCAAACTGTCGTGGGACACATTCCGTTCGAGCGGTGCCGGCGGTCAGAATGTGAACAAGGTGGAGTCGGGCGTGCGTCTGCGCTATTGGTATACCGACCCCGACACGGGCGAGGAAGAGGAGATACTCATCGAAAACACCGAAACACGCGACCAGCCCAAGAACCGTGCCAAGGCGTTGCTCTTGCTCAAGAGCCAACTCTACGACCGTGCCATGAAGAAGCGCCTTGAGGCACAGGCCAAGATTGAGGCCGGCAAGAAGAAGATAGAGTGGGGCAGCCAGATACGCAGTTATGTGTTTGACGACCGCCGTGTGAAAGACCACCGCACCAATTACCAGACCGCAGACGTGGACGGAGTGATGGACGGAAAGATAGACGGTTTCATAAAGGCCTATCTCATGGAGTTCCCCGTAACCGACGAAGAATGACATTCCGGCGGCTTTACCAAGAAGCCGGAACATATATATTGCAATAAATAGAAAACCTAATAAATCAGAAAACTATGAGCCAGAAAAGTAGAATAAACCGTGCCCGCAGAGAGGCAAACCAGGAGAAAGAGGGAAAGAAAGTAATGGAGTGGCTGATAGCAGCCCTTATGGTGCTGTTCATCGTAGCGCTCGTGGGAGCTATGTTTTTGGCATGAGCGGCCTTGAAATAGAACGCAAGTTTCTCGTAAGGCGCGGTCTTGACTTCAAGGGCGCGGCCTCGTCGTGCAGCCACATAAGGCAGGGCTACATGCCGTGCGAGTCGGCTACGGTGAGGGTGCGCACTCGCGACGACCGCGCTTACCTTACGATAAAGGGGCGGTCAGACCGTTCCGGGCTGTCACGCTATGAATTTGAAACCGAGATCACGCCCGACGAAGCCTCCCATCTGCTTGCCCTCTGCCGTGGCGGAGTGGTTGACAAGCACCGTTGGCTTGTGCCTTATGGCGGACACACGTTTGAGGTGGACGAGTTTCACGGCCTTAACGACGGTCTTGTGATTGCCGAAGTGGAATTGTCGAGCGAAGATGAGGCCTACGAGAAGCCTTCTTTCCTGGGCGACGAAGTCACCGGCGACCGCCGTTTCTACAATTCCCATCTTCTTGTGCACCCTTATTGCGAGTGGCGCGCCACCATACCAGAAGAATACCGATAACTGCACCCGCAGTGGCCCCTACTGCATCGGCTGCAAAGTCGAGCCAGTCGCCGCTGCGTATGCCGCCCGTGCATGTGGCTTGCAGCACTTCAATGAGTCCGCCCATGGCCGTGGGTGCAATCCAGGCAAGCAGTGCCAGTTTTGTCGTGGAGATCTTGCGGTGGTGCCGTAGATACTCAAACCATATCGTGGCGCAGGTTCCTGCATACATGGCAACATGCACCCACTTGTCTATCATTGTGACATTGTCGAGCGGTGTCTGCGGTATTTTTGCAAAGCACAGCACCCAAATGAATGCGATGTAGAGGCAAGAAACTGGGTAATTCCTTGCCAAATGTTTTACATAATTCATATTTGCTTTCAGTTTTTATGCAAAAGTAGATAATTTTTTATACTTTTGCATCGTATTAGTCTTTTATTTTTTGATTATGAAAGAAGAAAGAGTAAATTTCGGAAGCAAACTTGGAATGGTTTTGGCCACGGCCGGTTCGGCTGTCGGCTTGGGCAACGTGTGGCGTTTTCCCTATATGGTAGGTCAGAACGGCGGTGCCGCCTTCATCGTTGTATATGTTTGTTGTGTGTTGCTGTTGGGCATTCCCTGCATGGTGAGCGAGTTTATCATCGGGCGCCACGGCGCGTCAAACACGGCGCGTGCCTATTCGCGTCTGTCGGGCGGTTCTTACTGGAAGGTTGTGGGCTACATGGGCGTTGTCACCGGATTCCTCATCACCGGCTACTATGCCGTGGTGTCGGGATGGTGCCTGCAATACATCTTTGCCTCGGCAGCAGGCAGTCTCAGGGGCGATGCCAGCTATGTGGCGCGCTATTTTGCCGAGTTCTCGTCGTCGCCGGTGCGCCCTGTTTTGTGGACGGTGGCAATACTCCTCATCACCCATTTTGTTATAATCCACGG
>CAVDJG010000081.1:0-7893 GCA_963609005.1 Acidaminococcaceae bacterium | reverse complement strand
ACTATGCACACTACGACAGTCTGGCCGCATACCGCCAACCAGACATTCGATGCCGTGATTGTGGGCAACGGCGACTTTCCCACACACCAAGCTGCGCTCCACTTGCTACGCAACGCGCCCTGCATATGCTGCTGCGACGGTGCTGCCGAACAACTCGTGGGCAACGGTTTTACGCCCGACATTATCGTGGGCGACGGCGACTCGCTACCCACTCACCTGAAACAACACTTTGCCGACAGGCTCTGCATCGTGAACGAGCAAGAAGACAACGACCAGACAAAAGCCACGCGATGGTGCGTGGCCCACGGCATGAAGCGCATTGCCTATATAGGGGCTACCGGGCGGCGCGAAGACCACACCTTGGGCAACATAGCACTGCTGCCGCGCTATATGGCCGAGATGAAAATAGAGCCGGTCATGGTGACCGACTTCGGCTTCTTCATTCCTGCACACGGCGAAACAACCTTCAACACATTCGCACGTCAACAGGTAAGCATCTTCAACATTTCGTGCCACACTCTGAAAGGCGAAGGACTGCGCTGGCAGCCTTATGCCTATGGCAGTGCATGGCAAGGCACGCTCAACGAGGCCACCGGCAATGCTGTGACGATGCGCGGCGACGGCCTTTATCTCATGTATTTCACACACGACGCAAAACAATGACCAATGCCCGTGTGTGAACTTTTCGACAAGAAAAGCCGACATTTGCAACATTTTGCATAACTTTGCACCCCGAACACTACCCCAACCCACCGTTTTGCCGAAAGGCATCACGTTTTTTATTTTTATTCATCAACAAACAAAAATCAATGTACAGACAAAGATTCAACAGCACGCAAGCACTGCGCTTCAAACATTTCTCGCGCCGTGGCTACGCACTGTTCAGTTGTGTCGGCAAGGAAGTGCTTATCTGCACGCTCAGCGTTGCCACCTTGACCTATGCCAAGGCCGACGGAATGAGCACACACACAGAACTTGCCTCTGACACGACAAGACACTGCGAGGTGAGTCTCGACGAGGTTGTCGTCACTGGCTCGCGTGCCCCGCTGACAGCATTGCAGTCGGCAAAGATTGTCGCCGTAATATCGCGCGACGACATTCAACGAGCCGAAGCGCAGAGCATCAACGACATTTTGAAATTAGCCCCGGGCGTGGATGTCCGTCAGCGCGGTGGCTTCGGTGTTCAGACGGACATTTCAATCAACGGCGGCACATTCGACCAAATCACCATTCTATTGAATGGCATGAACATTTCAAGTCCGCAAACAGGTCACAACGCTGCCGATTTCCCAGTATCACTCTCCGACATTGAGCGCATAGAGGTGCTCGAAGGCGCATCGGCACGCGTGTTTGGAAGCTCGGCTTTCAGCGGCGCGGTGAACATCGTAACCCGCAGCGATGCCGCAAGCAACGTGTCTATATCGGCAGAAGGCGGTTCGTTCGGCACGTTCGGAGGCGACGCCGGAGTGACACTGCGCAGCGGCAACACGTCAAACAAGCTCAGTGCAGGCTATACGCAGAGCGACGGCGGCACCGAAAACAGCAGTTTCAAGAAGCGGCGCGCATTCTACCAAGGCGACTTCAAGTCGCGCTTCATCGACCTACAGTGGCAGGGCGGCATATCATCGCAGGATTTCGGTGCCAACACTTTTTACAGTGCAAAATACAACAACCAGTTTGAAGCCACACGCCGTTACATAGCCTCAGCACAGGCCGACGTGAAACCCCTCGGCAACGAGAGGCTCGTGGTGTCGCCCATGGTCTACTGGCATCACGACAACGACCACTACCAGCTCATACGCGGTAAGGAGGGTGCAAAGAACGGAGAGAACTATCACAGCACCGACGTGTATGGAGCAAGCCTCAACGCACACGCCGCATGGCTGCTCGGAAAGACGGCCTTGGGCATGGACATACGCCGCGAGCACATCATAAGCACGGCCTACGGCGACATGCTTCCCGAAAACGAATGGAAAAACATCAGCGGAAGCGACCGCAAGTATGACCACCGCGGCGACCGCACCAATACGAGCCTATTTCTTGAACACAACGTAATAATCGGCGGGCTCACCATTTCGGCCGGCATTCTCGCCAACCGCAACACCTGTCTTGACAACACGTTCAGACTTTATCCCGGCGTTGACATAAGCTACCGACCCAACGACAACTGGAAATTCTACGCTTCATGGAACAAGGCATTGCGTGTGCCCACCTACACCGACCTATACACCAGCAACTCGGTGCAGCAGGGCGACCTCGCACTCAAGCCCGAAAAGAACCAGACATTCAAGGTGGGCGCGCGATACCGTCGCACCGGTCTTGACATATTGGTGAACGGATTCTACAGCAAAGGCACCGACATGATTGACTGGGTGTATGAAACGGCCGAGAGCAAGAAATATCATGCCATGAACATAGGCAAGCTCGACAACATGGGAGCAGCAGCCGATGTGACGCTGAACACGAAGGAACTGTTCTCCAACCCGTTCATAACACTGGTGAAAGCCGGCTACGCCTACATTCACCAAAACCACAAGACAGAGCAGAATATATACCGCTCGCTCTATGCCCTTGAATATCTGCGCCACAAGGCAACGCTGGAAATCGACCACAGGATATGGAGCAAGCTCTCGGCCGCATGGTTTGTGCGCTGGCAAGAACGCATGAACCACTACACGCCCTACACAAAAATCGATGCACGCGTGCAGTGGGACGGCGGCAACTACAAACTGTTTGTCAAAGCCGACAACATAACGTCGCACCGCTACTACGACCTCGGAGGCGTGCTGCAACCCGGTATATGGATTATGGCAGGCGGCAACGTGCGTTTCAAGTTGTAACACAACAACCATAAAACACATGCAACCGGACGGCAACCGCACATCTGCGGCAACCGCCCGGTTGCTTTCTTTCACCCGCCTGCAATGTCAAGGCAGATCCTCTGGCGACGAAATCAGAGTCACGGCTCCGTGGGCAATGAGGAAATCGCGGTCGCGAAATCCCCACAACACGCTCACGCACGGCATGCCACTGTTTGCCGCCGTCTGCACATCAACATCGCTGTCGCCTACGTAGACAGCCCCTTCGCTCTGCACACCAAGCTCGCGCAGAGCCTCAACAACGGTGTCGGGAGCCGGTTTCTTGCGTATTCCGTCGCGCTCGCCTATTGCCACTTCAACATAATCGCCGAAGAAATGGCGGCACAACTCACGCGTGGCCGCATAGAATTTGTTGCTCACCACGGCAATGTTCTTGCCTTCGTCTTTCAAACTTTTCAGCATCGGCATTACACCTGGATAAGGCCGTGTGGTGTCGAGGTTATGCTCCATGTAGTGACGGCGAAACTCGGCATAGGTTTCGGCAAAGGCCGGATTGGCCTCGCCTTGCGGTATGGCGCGCTCCATAAGTTTCCGCACGCCATTGCCAACAAAACGCCGTACATCGTCAACAGAGTGTTCGGGCAACGAGTGCGAACGCAAGGCGAAATTGCAACTTGCCGCCAAATCGCCGAGAGTGTCGAGCAGAGTGCCGTCCAAATCAAATATGTAAGTGTCGTATTTATGCATTGCCGTTGTATTTTAAAGTTGCAAACATACAATTATAACCAACTGCAAATTTAGTGTTTATAATTTTTTCCAAGCCACAACGTCTACCTGTTTTTTGTCGCATTGCTGCATTTTTCTATTCCAAATCAAGCCTCATCAGGCGACCTTTTAGAAAGCCTCCAACTAAAAACGGGCATATCCCCGACAAAAAGAGATATGCCCGTCATAGAGTGTATGTCTGTAATTATTTCTCGATCAAGTCAACCGAACGCTTCAAGAATGCGTCGAGTGCTGCACCGCGCAGCATACCGTTCTGCAAGAGAGCGAGGTCGATAAGCTGGTGCACCACCTTGTTGCCCTTGGCATAATCGGCTATTATGCCGTTCTTCTTCTCGCGTTGCTCCTCAAGTTTCTTCTCGGTGTCCTTCAAGTCGTTCTTCTCCTCGTCGGTCACCTCCTCGGGTTTCTTCGCACTCTGAGTCTGGTGAAGAGCCGCAATGCGTGCCTCGAGGCCCTTCATCTCACTCGTTACCGGAGCGAGCGAACCGCTGCATGCAGTATTCTCGTCGGCGAGCAGGCTCTTTATGAGTTTGTGGTCGCTGTTGAGCACGAGGTTGAAGCTGTCGGGCATCTGTGCATAGAATGCCATACCGGGCTGGAACTGGCTTGCCTCCTTCATACGGCGCATGTACTCACTCTGCGTGATAAGCACCGGAAGAGCCCCTTCGCCGAGAGCCTGCACATCCACAAAGAAGTCGGCCTTGTCGAGTTTGGGCATTTGCGAACGGAATGTCTGTGACAAAATGTCACGGCTGTCTTTATCCAATTCGTCGCCATGCTTTTCATCCTTTACAATCAGACGGTCTACGATGTCGCTGTCAACACGTGTGAAACGGCTCTTCTCGAATTTCTGTTCAAGCATCGACAACATGGGAGTGTCAAGCTGCCCGTCGAGCAAAAGCACGCTGTAGCCCTTGGCTTTAGCTGCCTCTATGTAGCTGTATTGTCCTTCTACGTCGTTGGTATAGAGATATACTATATTGCCGTCCTTGTCGGTCTGGTTGTCTTTGATGAGCGTCTTGTACTCGTCGAAGGTGAAATACTTGCCGTCAACATCCTTCATCAGCGCGAAATCTTTTGCCCTGTCGTAGAAATCCTCCTGCGAAAGCATTCCGTAGTTGATGAATATCTTGAGATTGTCCCACTTCTCCTCATAATCCTTGCGGTTCTCCTTGAAGATGGAATTGAGGCGATCGGCCACTTTCTTTGTTATGTATGTGGAGATTTTCTTCACGTTGGCATCGCTCTGCAAGTAGGAACGGCTCACGTTCAGCGGTATGTCGGGCGAGTCGATAACGCCGTGCAGCAGTGTAAGGAACTCTGGAACGATGCCCTCCACCTGGTCGGTAACGAACACCTGGTTGCAATACAACTGTATTTTGTTGCGCTGCAGCTCGATGTTCGACTTTATGCGCGGGAAATAGAGAATGCCGGTGAGGTTGAACGGATAGTCAACATTGAGGTGAATCCAGAACAGAGGCTCATCCTGCATAGGATAAAGCGTGCGGTAGAACTGCTTGTAGTCGTCGTCTTTCAGTGTGCTCGGGGCCTTGGTCCACAACGGTTCCACACTGTTTATCACATTGTCTTCATCGGTGTCTTGCTGCTTGCCGTCTTTCCATTCGGTCTTTTTGCCGAATGTCACCGGCACCGGCATAAACTTGCAATACTTGTTGAGCAGCTCCTCGATTTTTGCTTTTTCGAGAAATTCCTTGCAATCGTCGTCAATGTGCAGTATGATGTCTGAGCCACGCCCTTCCTTCTCGGCATCTGAAATCTCAAACTCGGGGCTGCCATCGCAGCTCCACTTCACGGCCTTTGCACCCTCGCGGTAGCTGCGTGTCACGATTTCCACCTTCTTGCTCACCATGAATGCCGAGTAGAATCCAAGACCGAAATGACCTATTATGGCATTGGCGTTGTCCTTGTATTTGTCGAGGAAATCGTTGACGCCAGAGAATGCTATCTGGTTGATATACTTGTCTATCTCCTCCTCGGTCATTCCGATTCCGTTGTCGCTTACGGTAAGTGTGCCTTTGTCTTTGTCGAGGCTCACACGCACCGCAAGGTCGCCAAGTTCGCCTTTGAAGTCGCCGCGCTCGGCAAGTGTCTTGATTTTCTGCGTTGCATCAACAGCGTTCGACACTATCTCACGCAAGAATATCTCGTGGTCTGAATACAGGAACTTTTTTATCACGGGGAAAATGTTCTCGGTTGTAACCCCAATATTGCCTTTCTGCATATTACTATGATGTTTTGTTATATTCCATTCACATGGATGCAAATAGCGTGCCAAACTACCACAACAGATACTTAGGCGGAACCGCAAGGCATAATGCAACGGCAAAGCAAACTTAAATGTGATATGGTGCGGCCATATCGCATTTATTTCGTAACTTAGTCGGTGTTTTAAGCTACACTCAAACTACGAACAAAACATACACCATTAATATGAAAGCAACGACAATCGCAATAACGGCACTGCTCGCTCTGTCAAGCACAGTGGCAACGGCCCAATGCAAACGCAGCCTTACCTATTGGTTTGACAAGCCCACCACACTCAGCGGACAGGCCGTGTGGTATGAAGGACATCCCGAACGATGGACTACCAAGAAGCCCATAGCTGCCGGCGACACGGGCCAAAACCCCGATAAAGAATGGGAGTCGCAGTCGCTGCCTATTGGCAACGGCAGTCTCGGGGCCAACATCCTCGGATCGGTTGAAGCCGAGCGCATCACCTTCAACGAGAAATCGTTGTGGCGCGGAGGTCCCAACACATCAAACGATGCAAGCCGCTATTGGAACGTCAACAAACAGTCGGCCGCCGTAATATGCAAGATACGCGACGCTTTCGCAGCCGACAATTGGGAAGAGGCAGCACAGCTCACACGCAAAAACTTCAACAGCACGGTGCCCTACGAGTCGTATGCAGAGAAGCCGTTCCGCTTCGGAAACTTCACCACGATGGGCGAGTTCTACATAGAAACGGGACTAAGCTCTGTCGGCATGACACATTACCGCCGATCGCTCTCGCTCGACTCGGCACTCGCCGTGGTGCAGTTTGACAAAGACAACATACACTACAGCCGCGAATACTTCGCTTCCTACCCTGCCAACGTCATCGTTGTGCGCTTCAAGGCCAACCGCCCCGGCAAGCAGAACCTAACATTCTCCTACGCCCCCAACCCCGTGTCTACGGGCGAGACACGCCCCGACGCGGGCAGCAACGGACTGTGCCATGTGGCACGGCTCGATAACAACCACATGCAGTTTGCCGTGCGCGTAAGAGCCATTAACCGTGGAGGAACAGTAATCAACAATGACGGAAAGATACGGGTGAGCAATGCCGACGAGGTGACATTCATCATATCGGCCGACACCGACTACAAAGAAAACTTCGACCCCGACTTCAACAACCCTGCAACCTATGTAGGCACCGACCCATTGAAAACCACCGCCCAATGGGCAGATGCCGCAGTTGGCAAAGGCTACGACGCTCTTTTGGCCGAACATCTGGCCGACTATTCGCAGTTGTTTGGCAAAGTGAGCCTGCAACTCAACAGCAGCAATACGTCAGCCGACGACACGCCGATAAACGAACGGCTCAACAATTACCGCAAGGGCAAAGCCGATTTCGGGCTCGAAGAGCTTTACTACCAGTTCGGACGCTATCTGCTCATCGCATCATCGCGGCCGGGAAATCTTCCGGCCAACTTGCAGGGCGTGTGGCACAACAACGTTGACGGCCCGTGGCGTGTTGACTATCACAATAACATCAACCTGCAAATGAACTATTGGCCGGCGTGTGCAACTGGCCTTTCAGAGTGCGAATTGCCGCTGTTCAATTTCATACGCGGCCTTATCAAGCCCGGCACACGCACCGCAAAAGCCTATTTCGGCACACGCGGCTGGACGACATCGGTATCGGGCAACATCTTCGGCTTCACGTCGCCATTGGCAAGCGAAGATATGTCGTGGAACTTCTCGCCGTTTGCCGGACCATGGCTCGCCACGCATCTGTGGAATTACTACGACTACACGCGCGACCGCAAATTTCTCGAAAAGTGCTACGACATGATAAAAGGCAGTGCCGATTTCGCAGCCGACTACCTGTGGCACCGCCCCGACGGGGTTTACACTGCCGCACCATCTACATCGCCCGAGCACGGACCGGTTGACGAAGGGGCCACATTCGCCCATGCCGTGATACGCGAAATTCTAACCGATGCCGTCGAGGCAAGCCGCATACTCGGCAAAAAGACAGCCGACCGCAAACAGTGGGAAGCCG
>CAVDJG010000080.1:0-7970 GCA_963609005.1 Acidaminococcaceae bacterium | reverse complement strand
ATATAGCCGACACCTTCACTCTTCCGGGTTTCACCTATGAAAAACTCCTGAGAAAAGCGCGGACAGTGGATGTCATTTGGTTTAATGAGCGGGACATGCCGTCAGACTTTTATGAAGTAGAACACACGACAGACATTAGAAACTCTCTGTCAAAGTATTATGAGCTTCAAGACTTCTTTTCGTGTTTCTATATCGTGGCCGACGCTTGCCGTGAAAAGGAGTTCAACGACAAACTCCACGTGTCGATGTTCAGCGCCATAGAAAAGAGGGTGCATTTCATCAGTTACGACGATGTGGCATCGGTGTATGCAGGGCTGGAAAAAGCCAGCAAGGTGAAATGGTAGAAGTGCATGGGCGTATGTTCCGCGTGCCGCACACACGCCGGCGCAGCGCGGCGCGAGGCCCTCTGCCCGTTATGTTAAAAACCGAAATTATTTCATTTCTTACAAAAGTTTGACTTAAATTTGCAAATTGCTTTAATCCGCCATGCCGCCGCACACACCGCGCGGGCAGGATCGCGGAAACGAAAGAAGGCGGCCGCCGCCCCCGTCCGCCGCATAACGAAAACAAAAGGAAAATGAGCTTTACAGCCATCATAAGCAAGGCGTTCCTTCCCAGGCAGCATGCCCTTGAACGCCACACGGCCTGTGCCGTCGAAAAACAGCACGAGGTGCTGCGCCGCCTGCTGCACGAAGCCGCGCAGACAGAATACGGCCGCGCCCACCTCTTCGGTTCGACGCAGGGCTACGACGACTTCGCGCGCAACGTGCCGGTGAACACCTATGAGGAACTGAAGGACGACATCGACCGCATGCGGCACGGAGAGCCCGACATACTGTGGCCCGGACAGGTGAAATGGTATGCCAAGTCGTCGGGCACCACCAACGACAAGAGCAAGTTCATACCAGTGTCCGACGAGGGACTGAAACGCATACACTACCAGGGAGGCACCGATGTGGTGGCACTCTACCTGCGCAACAACCCAAAGAGCCGCATGTTCGACGGCAAGGGACTCATCCTCGGCGGATCGCACTCGCCCAACTACAACCTGCCGGGATGCCTCGTGGGCGACCTGAGCGCGATACTCATCGAGAACATCAGTCCGCTGGTAAACCTCATACGCGTGCCGCGCAAGCAGACAGCACTGCTCAGCGACTTCGAGCTCAAGCGCGACCGCATAGCCGCCGAGTGCCTCGGCAAGAACATAACCAACCTCTCGGGCGTGCCATCGTGGATGCTCAGCGTGCTCGTGCGCGTGCTCGAGATGTCGGGAAAACAACGCATCGACGAGGTGTGGCCCAACATCGAGGTGTTCTTCCACGGCGGCATCGCATTCACACCCTACCGATCGCAGTATGAACGCATAATAAAGTCGCCGCGCATGCACTACATGGAAACCTACAACGCATCGGAAGGATTCTTCGGCATTCAGGACGACCCGGCCGACGCGTCGATGCTGCTCATGACCGACTACGACGTGTTCTACGAGTTCCTGCCCATGGACGAGTTTGGCAGCGACAACCCCAACATAGTGCCGCTCGAGGGAGTGCAGACCGGACGCAACTACGCCATGCTCATAAGCACGTCGTGCGGACTGTGGCGATACATGATAGGCGACACCGTGCGCTTCACCTCGTGCAACCCCTACAAGTTTGTAATCACCGGCCGCACAAAATGCTTCATCAACGCCTTCGGCGAAGAACTCATACAGGACAACGCCGAGAAAGCACTCGCCTACGTATGCCAGATGACCGGAGCCGAGGTGAGCGAATACACGGCCGCACCCGTGTTCATGGACAGCAACGCCAAGTGCCGACACCAGTGGGTGATAGAGTTTGCCAAGGAACCGGCCGACCTGGCCGAGTTTGAACGCCTGCTCGACCGCCGCCTGCAGCAGATAAACAGCGACTACGAGGCCAAGCGCAGCCACGACATCACGCTGCAGCACCTCGAAGTGGTGAAAGCCCCGCGCGGACTTTTCGACCGATGGCTCAAGAGCAAGGGCAAGCTCGGCGGACAACACAAGGTGCCGCGCCTCTCAAACACGCGGGCGCACATCGACGAGATTATGGAACTGATGACGCAGGAAGACTGACGCCGCGCACCGCGCCCATACATTATATATATGCACAGCAACCCGATAATGAAAATGCTACACGGCACAGTGCGCCTGCTCGTGCTTCTCGCGGCCATTGCCGCGGCAACATCGTGCGCCCGCATGGGCCGGCCCGACGGCGGATGGTATGACGAAACGCCACCCAGCGTGGTGGCCACCTACCCGGCCGACGGCGGCACCGGAGTGAAGGCACGCAAGATAAGCATCGTGTTCGACGAATTCATAAAGCTCGACAACGCCACCGAAAAAGTGGTGGTGTCGCCACCGCAGACCGAACAGCCCGACATAAAAAGCACCGGAAAGCGCATCGTGGTGGAACTGAAAGACTCGCTGCGCGACAACACCACCTACACCGTCGACTTCAGCGACGCCATAAGCGACAACAACGAGGGCAACCCCTTGGGCAACTACACCTACAGCTTCTCAACGGGCAACACAATCGACACGCTCCAGGTGGCGGGCAATGTGCTCGCCGCAGCCGACCTCGAACCCGTGAAGGGAGCACTCGTGGGACTGTATGCCGACACCGCCGACTCGGCATTCACCACCAAACCCATGCTGCGGGTGGCACGCACCGACTCGCGTGGACGCTTCGTAATACGCGGAGTGGCACCGGGCACCTACCGCGTGTATGCCCTCGCCGACGCCGACGGCGACTACCGCTACTCGCAGAAAAGCGAACAGATAGCCTTCACACACCAACTCTTCACGCCGGGATTCGAACCGGCCGTGAGGCAAGACACCACATGGACCGACTCGCTGCACATAAAAAGCATAGCAAGGGTGGGCTACACGCGCTTCACACCCGACGACATCGTGCTCCGGGCATTCAATGAACCCGTGACCGACCGGTATTTTCTAAAGGCCGAAAGGGCCGAGGCCGACCGCTTCACACTGTTCTTCAGCTACGGAAGCGACCGGCTGCCGCAACTGCGCGGGCTCGACTTCGACTCCGACAATGCCTTCCTCACCGAACCGTCGGCACGCCGCGACACCGTGACCTACTGGCTGCGCGACACCGCACTCGTCAACCGCGACACGCTGACAGTGCAGATAGACTACCTCGCCACCGACACCCTCGGCCACCTCGTGCCCCAGACCGACACCTTGCAGATACTCTCCAAGCAACCCTACGCACGCCGCATGAGGCAGGCAAAGAAAGACCTGGAGGACTGGCAGAAGCGACAGGAAAAGAAAAAGAAGAAGGGTGAACCCTACGACACAGTGCCGCCGCCACCCGCACTCAAGCTCGACATAGCCGGAGGAGAAACCATCGACCCCGACCGCACACTGCGCTTCGACTTCGCCACGCCCGTGGCCACAGCCGACACATCGAAGATACACCTCTACGCACGCCACGACTCACTGTGGTATGAGGCACGCTTCCGCTTCGAGGCACGCCCCGTACTCGCCCCGGGCGACACACTCTCGGCACTCACGCCGCGATCCCGGCGGCAATACACCTTCATGGGCGAATGGCGGCCGGGCGTGGAATACAGCCTCGAGCTCGACTCCATGGCCTTCACCGACATCTACGGAAACACCACGGCAAGCGTGAAACGCGGTCTGAAAGTGCGCCCCACCGACGACTACGGAAGCCTCGTGTTCACCATGTCGGGACTCCCCGACAGCACGGCAGCCGTGGTTGAACTGCTCGACGGGCAAGACCACGCCGTGAAGCGGGCCGCCGTTGAAGACGGCACGGCACAGTTCTACTACATCACCCCGGGCAAATACTACGCCCGAGTGTTCGTCGACGACAACCAAAACGGCGTGTGGGACACCGGCGACTACGCCTCGGCACGGCAGCCCGAAGCCGTATACTACTATCCCGAAGCCGTGGAATGCAAGGCCAAGTGGGACCTCACGCTCGCATGGAACGCCACTCAAAGGCCGCTCGACCGGCAGAAACCCGAGGCAATAACGCGCCAGAAGGCCGAAAGGCAACGCAAGATACAGAAACGCAACGCCGACCGCGCACGCAAACTCGGCATAACCTACACGCCGCAGACACAGTAGACACACCCCGCTGCGGCAAAAACTCTACGATATATGGAAACGAGAAAACTGTGCAAAATGGCGCGGCTCGCCGCCGCATTGGTGATCGCCGCCGCGCTGCCGGCCATTGCCGCCGCCCAATGCAAATACCACAACACGGCATTCAAGTCGGGCGAATACCTGTCATACAACCTCTACTTCAACTGGAAATTCGTGTGGGTGAAGGCAGGCAACGCCACCATGTCAACCGTGCAGAGCAACTACAACGGACGCCAGGCCTACCGATCGTCGCTCATCACGCGCAGCAGCTCGCGCGTGGACAACTTCTTCGTGATGCGCGACACGCTGCTCTGCTACAACTCCACCGACCTCGAACCGCTCTATTTCCGCAAGGGAGCGCGCGAAGGCAAACGCTACACCGTGGACGAAGCATTCTTCTCCTACCCCTCGGGCAGGGTGCACCTCAAGCAGCACCAGCAGAAAAACAGCGGCGAGCACGTGTGGAAAGAAACCAACCCCAAGGAGTGCACCTACGACATGCTCAGCATCTTCCTGCGGGCAAGGTCGTTCAACCCCGAAGGATGGAAGAAAGGCAACCGCGTGAGCTTCCCCATAACCGACGGGACAAAGACCATACCCGCCGTGCTCGAATACCGGGGCAAAACCACGGTGAAGGCCGACAACGGACGCAAATACCGCTGCCTGCAACTCTCCTACATGGAACTTGAAAAAGGGAAATACAAGGAAATAGTGCGCTTCTACGTGAGCGACGACTCCAACCACGTGCCCGTGCGCCTCGACATGTTTCTGCGCTTCGGCTCGGCCAAGGCTTTCCTCGTGGGCATGAAGGGCCTGCGCAACGCCGTGGAGAGCGAAGTGAAATGAGGCACCAAGCCCGTGCGGCACACGCCGCGCAACCCCGAAAGAGAAAACACATGACATCAGCAAAACACATATTCCTCACGGCCGCAGTGGCCGCACTGCTTTGCTCGTGCAGCGGCACGGGCAAGGCGCCGCATGCCCACGGGCACTTCACCGACGAGGTGAGGCTCGCCGTCACCCCGGTGAAAGACCAGGGGCGCAGCTCCCTGTGCTGGGTCTACGCCATGCTCGCCACCATCGAAACCGAACACATAATGGCCGGCGACTCGGTGAACCTCTCCACCGACTGCATCGCACGCCGCGTTCTCGCCGAGCGGGCACGGCTGCATTTCCTTTCGCGCGGAAAAACAGGCATCGACATGCGCGGCATGGCCACGGCAGTGCCGCGCATCATGGCCGAATACGGCATCTATCCCCACGACAGCTACAACGCACGCGGAGTGAACTACAACACCCTGGCGCGCCTCGTGGGCAACATTGCCGACACGGCACCCGACATGAGCCGCGCCGACAGCGCCGTGGCCCGCGCCCTCGACGAGCGCATAGGCCACCTGCCCCCCAACGTCTACATGCTCGGGGCACAGTACACGCCCGTGGAATTTGCCCACAGCGTGTGCCAGCGCAACGAATATGTGGCGCTCACGAGCTTCACCCACCACCCCTACGGCACGCGCTTCGCACTCGAAGTGCCCGACAACCGCGACGGCGACATGTTTCTCAACGTCACGCCCGACGAACTGATGCGGTGCATCGAAGGCTCGCTCAGGGCCGGACATCCCGTGTGTTGGGAGGGCGACACGAGCGAACCGGGATTTTCTTTCAGCCGCGGCACGGCCGTGCTGCGCAAGGAGCGCGCGTGTACGGCAGCCGAGCGGCAACGCGAATTTGAACGCCGGCGCACCACCGACGACCACTGCATGGAACTCATAGGCCTTGCGCGCGACGCGCGCGGAAACCTTTATTTCATAGCCAAGAACTCCTGGGGCACCGCCAACCCCTACGGCGGCATGATGTATCTCTCCGAAAACTACGTGCGGCTCAAGACCATTGCCGTGGTGATGAAGAACCTGAAATTCTGACCCGACGGGCGTTTCGCACAACGCGCACAGTGTGTGTGTTTGGAACACAATGTGCGCAATTTTGGTTACAAAAACTCTGCAAGTGTGCAAAAATGGTGAAAAAGCGGATAGATATGCATGAATAATACTACTATTGGTTGATAAAGACATTTTTAACACAAAGAAATTGTTTTTTTTTAAACAATATTTATTACTTTTGCAACGTATTTGACGTGCAAGGCACAACGGCGCTTGTCCTTGCACCGCCAAGACGCTGTGAGGCGTGTTCCACTTAAATCATACACGAACAATACCAAACCTTACCAAAACAATAATCCTAAAACAATGAAGAAAAAGAATTTCTATGTACGCTCCCTTGGGAGAGTATGCTTGACTGGTGCTTTGGTGCTGTCGGCTGCGGCTGCAAGTGCTCAGAGTACAACTGTCAAAGGAACTGTAAAGGATGCTACGGGCGAACCGGTAATCGGCGCTTCCATTAAGGTTCAGGGTGACACCAAGAGCGGTGCCATTACCGACATTGACGGAAACTACACGATTGTCGTTCCATCGCCGAAGTCGAAAATCGAGTTCTCTTATCTCGGTTCAAAGACCGAGGTGGTGTCGGTTGACGGCAAGAGCACCATCGACGTGACCCTTCAGGACGAGAGCCAGGCCATCGACGAAGTAGTTGTTACCGCCCTCGGCATCAAGCGCCAGGCGCGCTCACTGGGCTACTCCACCACCAAGGTGGGCGGCGACGAGTTCACACTCGCCCGTGACCCCAACGTGGGTAACGCCCTTTCGGGAAAAATCGCAGGTGTGTCGGTTGCCGGCAACGGTACGGGCTCAATGGGTTCGTCGCGCGTCGTGATCCGCGGTAACGCCTCAATCTCGGGAAACAACCAGCCGCTTTATGTGGTTGACGGTGTTCCTATGGACAACACCAACCAGGGTTCGGCCGGCCAGTGGGGCGGCAGCGACATGGGTGACGGTCTTTCCAACATCAACGCCGACGACATCGAGAGCATCCAGGTGCTCAAGGGTGCGGCAGCTTCGGCACTCTACGGTTTCCGCGGAGGTAACGGTGCAATCCTCATCACCACAAAGAGCGGCCAGAAGGGCAAGCCGGTGAGCATCGAGGTGAACGAGAACCTCACGTTCAACTCTATCTACGACTACCGCGACTTCCAGAAGGAATACGGATTGGGAACCGAGGGCAACAAGCCCACCACGGCTACCGACGCCAAGAAGGGTGAGTCGAGCTCATGGGGTGGATACCTCGACGGCAGCGACGCCGTAAACTTCAAGGGCGACACCTACAAGTATTCTTACAACGACATCTGGAAGCAGTTCTACCGCACGGGCGTAACCACCAACACATCGGTGGCAATCTCGGGCTCAAGCAAGGAAGTGACCTACCGCTTCGGAGCAAGCTACAACAAGGAGAAGAGCATCCTGCCCAACTCGGGCAACCGCCAGATTGGCCTTAACATGAACACCACCTACCAGATTCTGAAGAACCTCTCGGCAACGGTTACGGCCAACTACACCTTCGACCGCTCCAACGGACGTTCAAACCTCTCCGACGGAAACGGCAACACCAACGCATCTCTGCTCTACCGAGGCAACTCGTTCAACATGGACTGGATGAAAGGCACGTCGGCAGGATGGGGTACAAACGAGGACGGATCGGAAATGATCGGCGGTACCAACGTTTACTTCAACAACCCCTACTGGCTGCAGTATCGCAAGACCAACAACCTCAACCGCAACCGTCTCATCGGTTCGGTGACATTGAAATACGACATCACCGACTGGCTCTACATCCAGGGCGCCGTACAGCACGACGGCTACAGCCTCGAGTTCAAGCAGGTGCAGCCCAAGGGCGCAGCTGCCGACCCCAGCGGCTTTATGAC
>CAVDJG010000079.1:0-7981 GCA_963609005.1 Acidaminococcaceae bacterium | reverse complement strand
GAGGCCCTGGCCGAGATACCGGGGCTCAACGTGGAAATGTCGCAGCCCATACAGATGCGCACCAACGAACTGGTGACAGGCATAAAGCAAGACGTGGCCGTGATGATTTACGGCGACAACCTCGAACGCCTCTCGGCCGCCGCAGCGCAGGTGGCCGCGCTGGCACGCACCGTTGACGGAGTGACCGATCCTCAGGTGGAGCGCGTAAACGGTTTGCCGCAGCTGCAGGTGGTATACGACCGGGCGCGGATGGCAAGCTACGGCATCGCGGTGAGCGACGCCAACGGCGTGATTGAAGCCGCATTCGCAGGCAAAGAAGCCGGCAAGGTGATCGAGGGCGACCGCAAGTTCGACATCGTGGTGCGCCTCGACCGATCGCTGCGCAACGACGCCGACGCACTGCGCGGTCTGCGTCTGCCGCTGCCCGGCGGCGGAACGGTGCCTCTGGAGCAGGTGGCCGACATCGATTTCCGCGACGCTCCGGCGCAGATAACCCACGACGAGGGGCAAAGGCGCATATATGTGGGCTTCAATGTGCGCGGCCGCGACGTGGAGGGAGCAATCGACGAACTTGAAGGGCTTATGCAGGAGCGGCTCAATCTGCCCGAAGGCTACTACTACCGCTACGGCGGACAGTTTGAAAACCTCAACGCGGCGAAGAGCCGTCTGGCCGTGGCCGTGCCCGCAGCACTCGGCATCATCCTGCTGTTGCTATGGGTTGCGCTGCGCAGTGTGCGCGAAACGCTCGTCGTGGCCGCCGCCATTCCGCTCTCGGCAATAGGTGGCGTGGCCGCACTGTGGCTTCGCGGCATGCCGTTCAGCATTTCGGCAGGCGTGGGCTTCATTGCCCTCTTCGGCGTGGTGGTGCTCAACGGACTGGTGCTCATCAACCAGTTCAACGCCTTCGAACGCGAAGGCATGACCGACGTGACGCGCCGCATAACCGAAGGCTGCATGCTGAGGCTGCGCCCCGTGCTTATGACCGCACTCGTGGCATCGCTCGGATTTCTGCCCATGGCGCTCTCCACGGGCGACGGGGCCGAGGTGCAGCGGCCGCTGGCAACAGTGGTCATAGGCGGCCTCGTGACCGCTACGCTGCTCACACTCGTGGTGCTTCCGGCCATTTATGCGTCGGTGGCAACGAAAAACAACACCGCAACACCTAACGACATTACACCATGCTGACAACGATAACCATTATATTGCTGCTCGCCGCACTGCCGGCGACGGCACAGACAAGGCTCACCATGCAGGCGTGCGTCGATTCGGCACTCGCCAACAACCTCTCTCTCGCCGGCGGAAAGATTGCCGTGCTGCGGGCCGAGGAGCTGGCAAAGACGTCGTTCGAACTCGAACCCACGCAGCTTACACTCGCCCAGGACCCAACGTCGGGGGGCAGTCCCGACAACGCACTCACCCTGTCGCAGACATTCTCAATGCCGCAGGTGTATTCGGCACGCCGCCGCCTGCTGCGCGCCGAGGCCGCAACCGAGCGGCGCAGGCAGGTGATCACCGCCGCCGAAACGGCTTCGGCCGTGCGCGGGGCCTACTGCACGGTGCTCTACCACCGCGAGCGACGGCTCATTCTTGAACGTGCTGGCGAGGCCTACGCGCATTTTCTGAAGATAGCCGAGGCTCGCCTCGCCGCCGGCGAAACGGGTAAGCTCGAGCGAATGAACGTGCGGCGGCTCGTCGAGGAGAACCGCGTTGACGCGCAGAATGCTGCCCGCGACTACGGCACGGCACTGCGGCGGCTCATGCTTCTTATGAACACCTCGGCCGAAGTGGAGCCTGCCGACACCGCGCTGACGCACCTCTCGGCCGACACGCTCGCCGCCTTCGACCCCATGGCCACGGCTCTTGCCTCGGCTCTCGACGGCGAGGTGGCCGCCGCCGGGGCACGCGTTACGGTGACAAAGCGCGAGGCTCTGCCCACAGTGTCGCTCGAGGCGAGCACGCAACTCGTGGTGAAGGGCTTCAATCCCTACCATGTTGACCGCTCGGCCTACGACAAAGGCGACTTCATGGGCTTCGCCGTGGGCATAGGAGTGCCGCTCGCCTTCGGGACACACAAGGCAAAGGTGCGCGCCGCACGCAAGGAGGCCGAACTTGCCGAAGTGTCGCGCCGGCAGCAACTCAACGCCCTGGCCGTGGAATACCGCACCGCCATTGCCGAATACAAGAAGGCAAAGGCCGTGCTCGACTACTACGACCGCGAGGGCCTCGCACATGCCGACGACATGGAACGCATAAGCCGCGCCGCCTACGACAACGGCGAAATAGGCTACATCGAACTGATGCAGAACATGCAGAGTGCCACCGAGATAAGGATGAACCACGCCGATGCTGCCGAAAACTGCAACCAGGCGGTGGTAAACATACAGAGGATAAGACGATAAAACGACTGTAATGATGAAACGAATGATGATATGCATGGCACTTGCCATGACGCTCGCCGCGTGCGGAAACCGCAGCAATGAAAGCAAAAACGAAGAGCCTGCCGCCGAAGCATCGGCACAGGCCGTGACGCTCACCAGCCGGCAGATGCAGGCCGTGGGCATAACACTCGGGACAATGGAACGCCGCGTTCTGGGCAATGTGGTGCGTGCCTCGGGGCAACTCGCGCTCGATGCGCGCAGCCGGGCCGACGTGTCGCCGTTGTGCGGAGGCGTGGTGCGCGCCGTGCTCGTGGGCGAAGGCGATGCCGTGAAGGCCGGACAGACAGTGGCCTATATAGAGAACACCGAGATAGTGGAACTGCAGAAAAGCTATCTCGTGGCCGCCGGCGAGGCCGCCTCGGCACAGTTGGAGCTGCAGAGGCAGCAGCGTCTTGCCGCACAGGATGCCGGAGTGAAGAAGAACATGCAGCAGGCCGAGACGGCAATGGCCGCGGCTTCGGCCCAGAAGAAGGCCGTGGAGCGGCAGCTGCGGCAGCTCGGCGTCGATCCGGGCAACGTGGCCGCCGGTCGGCTTGCCACTCGCCTGCCCGTGGCCTCGCCCATATCGGGCGTGGTGGGGCGCGTCATGGTGAGCCTGGGAAGCTATGTTGACATGCAGACGGTGATGATGACCGTGGCCGACAACTCGCGCCTGCACTGCGACCTCACCGTGTTTGAGAAAGACGTGCCGGCTCTGCGCGAGGGACAGTGGGCCGACATCGTGCTCACCAACGACCGCACCGTGCGCCTGCGGGGCCGCATCTACGGCATCAACTCGTCGTTCGACGACGACACAAGGGCCATACGCGTGCACTGCTCGCTTGAAGGAAATCACGGGGCAAGGCTCATGCCGGGCATGTATGTCAACGCCATGATAAGCACCGGAACGCGCGAAACCGATGCAATGCCCGACGAGGCGATAGTGGGAATGGGCGGCAAGAAATACATATTCGCCCAAACCTCCGAGGCAAAGGGCACACACACGTTCCGCGCCGTCGAGGTGGCCACGGGTGCCACGGGGCTTGGCTACACCGCCGTGACACCGCTTTCCGACCTGCCGGGGAATGCGCGTCTTGTAAAGGCCAACGCCTTCTACATCTCGTCGATGCTCGAGGGCGGAGGCGAAGAAGACTGATTGGCCTGCGAAAAGAACAAAGAATGCAGAAAGGGCGTGCCTTGGCCAGATTGCGGCAAGGCACGCCCTTGTTGCGTGTTGCGGTGCGCGGCGTGTTGCAGCCGTGCCCGGTCAGTCGAAAAGCGAGGGCTGCGCGGTGTTGCTTCCCTCCATGTTGCGCCCCAGATGCGAGTAGGCCAGCGGCGTGGCCATGCGTCCGCGCGGCGTGCGCTTCACGAAGCCCTCCATGATGAGATACGGTTCATACACCTCCTCCACGGTGCCCGTGTCCTCGCCTATGGCCGTGGCTATGGTCGATACGCCCACCGGTCCGCCGTGGAACTTGTCGATTATGGTGAGCAGAATCTTGTTGTCTATTTCGTCGAGCCCGTAGCGGTCGATGTTGAGCGCGCTGAGCGAGAGCCGCGCTATGTCGGTGTCTATGCGTCCGGTGCCCTTCACCTGGGCAAAGTCGCGCACTCGCCTGAGCAGCGCGTTGGCTATACGAGGCGTTCCGCGCGAGCGCCGTGCTATCTCCACGGCGGCATCGTCGTCGATGGGCACGCCGAGTATTCCGGCCGAACGCTTGAGTATGTGCTTGAGCGTTTCGGGCTTGTAGTATTCCAGGTGCAGGTTGATGCCGAAGCGTGCGCGCAGCGGTGCGGTGAGCAGTCCGCTGCGTGTGGTGGCCCCCACGAGCGTAAACGGGTTGAGGTCGATCTGTATCGATCGTGCCGAAGGCCCTTTGTCAATCATTATGTCGATGCGGTAGTCCTCCATTGCCGAGTATAGATACTCCTCGACCACGGGCGAGAGGCGGTGTATCTCGTCGATGAAGAGCACGTCGCGAGGTTCGAGCGAGGTGAGAATTCCGGCCAAGTCGCCCGGCTTGTCGAGCACCGGTCCGCTCGTAATCTTGAACCCCACGCCCAGTTCGTTGGCAATGATGTTGCTCAGGGTGGTCTTGCCCAGTCCCGGAGGCCCGTGCAGCAGGGTGTGGTCGAGCGGTTCGCCGCGGTATTTGGCAGCCTCTACAAACACCTCGAGATTGTCAACAACCTTCTGCTGCCCGCTGAAATCGCCGAAGCGCAAAGGGCGCAGCGCGTTCTCGAAATCCTTCTCGCCCTGCGCGGCACGCTCCTGCCTTATGTCGAAACTTTCTGCCATTGTGTTGTCGTATGGATGATGTTAGCAATGTGCAAAGTTACGCCAAATAGGCCACAAACACGAAGAAAGGCCGCGCTTTTCGCTCTTTCGGCATGCACGCGTGTGCTTAATAAATTACAAAAAAGCTAATTTTTCGGCAAACAGGACATGGCTCTCGCGGAAAAATGGTAAATTTGCACGTTTTTAAAAAGCAAACAAACAAAACGAAAAACGTATTATGGATAAAGTGAGTTACGCACTTGGCCTCGGAATAGGCCGCCAGTTGGCCCAGATGGGAGCCGACGGTCTTGACATCAACGACTTTGCCCAGGCAATAAAGGACATCCTTGCTGGCCGCGAGCCGCAGGTTTCCGACGCCGAGGCGCAGGCCATCGTGAGCGATTTCTTCGCCCAGCAGGAGGCCAAGCAGCGCGCCGCCGCTGCCGAGAAATACAAGGACAACAAGGAAAAAGGCGAGCAGTGGCTTGCCGACAACGCCCAGAAAGAAGGCGTGGTGACGCTCCCCTCGGGCCTGCAATACCAGGTTCTGCGCGAGGGCAACGGCCGCCAGCCCAAGGCCACCGATGCCGTGAAGTGCCACTACGAGGGCCTTCTCATCGACGGAACGGTGTTCGACAGCAGCTACCAGCGCGGCGAGCCCGCCACATTCCCGCTCAACGGCGTGATAAGGGGTTGGACCGAGGGTCTGCAGCTTATGAAGGAAGGCGCCAAATACCGCTTCTTCATCCCCTACACACTTGCCTACGGCGAGCGCGGAGCAGGGCAGTCGATACCGCCGTTTGCCGCCCTCATCTTCGATGTTGAGCTCATCGAGGTGCAGTAAGGAGCAAAGCAAAACGAAACAAAAAATTCATTACAATAAAGAAATGAGAAAATTCACATTCGTAGCCGCACTGGCTATCGCAGCCGCAAGCGTAATTTCGTCGTGCGGCAACTCAACGCCGAAGGCAAGTCTCAAGAACGATGTTGACACACTGAGCTATGCAATGGGCTTGGCACAGACCCAGGGCCTCAAGCAGTATCTTGTCCAGATGGACATAGACACCACCTATCTTGAAGCATTCATAAAGGGAGTGAACGTCGGAGCCAATGCCGGCGACGACAAGAAGAAGGCTGCCTACTACATGGGTATACAGATTGGCCAGCAGATTTCCAACCGCATGGTGAAGGGCATCAACCACGAACTCTTCGGAGAAGACTCCACCAAGACCATAAGCCTCAAGAACTTCCTCGCCGGTTTCACTGCCGGTACAACCGGAAAGAAGGGCAACATGACCGTAGAGCAGGCTCAGCAGCTCATCCAGGTCAAGGTAGAGGCCATAAAGGCACGCAGCATGGAGGCTCAGTATGGCCCCTACAAGAAGAAGAACGAGCAGTGGCTCGCTGCCAACGCCAAGAAGCCCGGAGTGAAGACTCTGCCCTCTGGCTTGCAGTATAAGGTGGTTAAGGAAGGCAACGGAGCCGTTCCCTCCGACACATCGACAGTTACTGTACACTATGTAGGCACACTTATCGACGGAACCGAGTTTGACAACAGCTACAAGCGCGGCAATCCCGTCACCATGAAAGCCAACCAGGTGATACAGGGATGGACCGAAGCACTCGTGCACATGCCCGCCGGTTCGGTGTGGGAGGTATATATCCCGCAGAACCTCGCCTATGGCGACCGCGAGCAAGGCCCCATCAAGCCGTTCTCCGCACTTGTGTTCAAAATCGAACTCGTGAGCGTAGGCAAGTAAGCCACGCGCCACACGCAACCCACGGGGCGGCTCTTTCGGGCCGCCCCTTTTGAAACAACGGCATGCAAAGGCCTCTGCGCCCCGCGTGCCACAAAGCGAAAAACCACAAAACACAAACGCAACAATGAAAAAGACATTGATCTTTGCCCTGCTCATAGCAGCAGGCACAGCATTCGCCGCCGCCCCATCGCAGCCCGGCAACAAGAAACAAAAGGCCAAGGCAGCCGCCACAGTGCAGAAAGTGGCACTCGCCACACCGTCAGACACGCTCAGCTACGCCGCCGGACAGTCGTTCACACGCGGTCTCATGGAATATGTCACACAGCAGCTCCACGTGGATTCGGCACACATAGGCGACTTCGCGGCAGCCCTGCGCGAGCAGCTTGCCAACTCGTCCGACCCTGCCTTCACCGCACGCGCAGCCGCAGCCACGGTGGCACAAATGGTTGACGACCGCATGCTGACCAACGTGAGCAAGGCATTTGAGGGCACTTCTTACAGCATCGACCGCGAGAAATTCAACCAGGGATTCATCGATGCCGTCGTGGGCGACACCGCAGTGATGAACGTTGAGGCCGCCGCCGGACACTTCGACAAGGTGAGAAAGGCCGAGGAAACCAAGAAAAACGAAGCCTACAAGCAGGAAAACGCCGCATGGCTTGCCGCCAACGCCACAAAAGAAGGCGTGGTGACACTGCCCTCGGGCCTGCAATACAAGGTGATAAACCAGGGCACCGGAGCCGTGGCAAAGCAGGACGACAACGTGACTGTGCGCTACGAGGGCCGCACCATCGACGGCAACGTGTTTGACAGCAGCTACAAGCGCAACCCCAACACCACGTCGTTCCGCCCCAACCAGGTGATAAAGGGATGGACCGAAGCACTCACCAAGATGCCCGAGGGCAGCAAGTGGGAGCTCTACATTCCGCAGGAGCTGGCCTACGGAGCACGCCAGGCCGGACAGATAAAGCCTTACTCCACGCTCATATTCACCGTCGAGGTGGTGAAGGTGGAGGCAAAGGCCGAGCCCAAGGCCGATGCCACCACTACCGAAAAGGCTGACGCAAAGGCCAAGACAGCCGCTGCAAAGACAACAAAGACAGCAAAATCGAAGAAGAAATAAGGCGCATCAACACGCCGACGCACGCAAGGGGTGCAACCCGCAGGCCATTGGCCGGGCAGGTTGCGCCCCTTTTCTTTTGCGTGCATCATGCCCGTTGGCAGGAAATGAACATTTTGAACGGCCAACCGTCGGCCTACACCTGTATTTGTATTAAAAAGTCTGCCATTTTGCACAAAATATTAAAAAAACGCGGTCAAAATGTTGGACGTGTAAAATATAATGTCTAATTTTGCTATATCAAAACGGTACAAAATAAAATAACATAACGACAAAATGGACAAAATCGACAATCTTGACAAAAAGATACTCAGCATTCTGTCAAAGAACGCGCGTATCCCATTCAAAGACGTGGCCGCAGAATGCGGCGTGTCGCGCGCGGCAATACACCAGCGCGTGCAGC
>CAVDJG010000078.1:3653-8029 GCA_963609005.1 Acidaminococcaceae bacterium | reverse complement strand
GTTGCAGACTCGCTTTTTGCTGAAGTTTTCAACTTAGCCAAGAGCGGTACGCGATGACCTTTAACCAAGATAGTCTGATGATCCTTGTCTACCAATTTTCTGCTGCCACTTTGGGCTAAGGCAGAAATAGGCAGAAGAGTCGCTGCTGCCAACAGTAAGCCATAAACTGGAGTAATTCTTCTCATGCTCTATATGCTTGTTTTTGGTTGTGGAACTCGTTTACTTTTTATTTACATCAGTAGTTCAAAGCAGAGTTCCAACGACTTTTTGCCACCGATGTTCTTTCTTTTCAATCGGTCGCAAAAGTATAGAGTTTCAAAGAAAACGACAAATTTCAGATGTTATACCGTGTCTTAATTTATACATTAAGACATAAAACGTTATTTATGCCTTGCTTTTGGTAACATTTTGCAACCTTGCCGAACGTTGGTATTCACTTGGTGTCAATCCGGTGACCTTCTTGAACATCGCCACAAAGTTGGTTCGGCTCTTGAAGCCCACGCTTGCCGAGATGGCCTCAATGGTGAAATGCCCATATTGTGCGGTGTCGCTAAGTCGTCGGCATGCTTCCTTCACACGACATTCGCCAAGAAAGGCATTGAAGTTCTTGCCCGCCATCTCGTTGACAACTTGCGACACCTTGGCATAAGGCGTTTCCACGTGTTCGGCGAGAAGTCGCAAGGAGAAGTCGGGAGAACAAACCACGCTAATATCGGCCATTACTTCCTGTATTTTCTCGAATATTTGCGCCTTTTCCTGTGCATCAAGATTACTGTTCAGATATTTTGCTTGTCTGTTTTCGCTTTCCCGATGCAAACTTTCCTGCATTTTCTCATAGAGTGCTTGCTGTTTGCGGCGTAGATCCCGATTCTTGCGAACGAAGTAAAGGGCAGAAGTGACAGCACCTATAACAAGGATGCAGCAAAGCAAAATGACTATTTGTTGCTGACGATGCTTGGCAGCCAAGAGGCGTACACGGTCGTTGGTATCCTGCAATGCCGTGAGAAAGTGCATCTCTCCCACAGCCTGAATCCTACTTTCTGTCACCAAGGCATCCTTGGCCTTGAGATATTCCATCTCATAATGATTGACACTGTCTTTGTTAGCTTTATCCTTATAATATAAATACAACTGTTGATAATATGCCACCTTCAAATCCTTCATGCCATACTTGGCAATGAGTTGCCTCAATTCTCCAAGCGAGCGACTGAACCCTTCGTTATTGTTCAAATACTGATACATCTCCATCTTCAGTCCGATGGCACTATATTTATACCTCTCGGGGGTGTCTCGTGTATCAACCGCGTCTACTGCCTGTTCTGCATATTTCAATGCCTCCATGTATCTTCGGCTCTGCTGACATTGAATGGTCTTTTCCATGAGCATATTATACTTGACCAGCACCGTGCCCTTAGGAAACTTCAACCGATGATAATGTTTGATTTGCTGAGTTATCAATGGCATTTTCTTTCTTACATATCCTGTCAAAAGCAAGTTGCCATATATCACTTGCAGCACATCCCAATTCTTTGAAGCGACAGCATATTCGAAAGCAGCCTTGTAATATTCCAATGACTTATTGACAAAATACTTATCCTGAGGCTGGGTCTCAGTTAAAGTTACATACAAATTACCTAAGTTCAGGTTAATATAAGCCAAGTTTGACAGGAAGCGATGCGCTTCGGCAATGCGCTTGGCTTGCTGAAGATACTGATAGGATTTCGGGTAATCAAAATAATAGTAGAAATACACATAGCCGAGGTTATTCATTGCCCTAACCGAGATTTCCAATTCTTCCTCGGACACACCTTCCTTATAATATCTGTTGGCCACAGTACTATACACAACCATTGCATCACGAAATTTGCTTTCATACAGAAAGGCACGCCCTTTATCCATCAATTCCTCACTAGGCTTAGATGCCCATTGGGCGAATGTCTTGTCCATATTCTGTGTAGCCGCATTGCATGAAAGACAACACAACCACACACATATCACTGTTGCAAAATTTCTCAAATTCATATTTTGTGCTTAATCACCGGGTGCAAAGCTAATGAATTTAGAGAGAAAACACAAGACGAAAACAACAAAAAGAGAACAAAAAAGAAATCGCCAAAAGCCAAAGCCTTTGACGATTACACGAGAGTCGTTAGAAACAGAGTGTCAAAAATGCACGATTTTCACAACCTTGCCTGTAGCCTGACGAACAATGTTCAGTCCCTTACCCATCTTATTCATGCGCATACCCGCAGCATTGTAATAAGCGACTTTGCCCAAGACCTGCTCGTCGGTAGCTCCAATATTACTTATGCCCATAATTTCGTTGGCACCTAATGGGGCTATCTGAGCATTGACTATGTGGTTGTCGCTCTTGTCGATGAGCATCACGACAAGTGCGGTGTTGCTATCGTCCAAGATGCCATCAGGCAAGGTGAAATTCTTTTGATAGGTTATTTCCTCATCTGCCTGATATTCAGATGGCATGCTACCGTCGATACCATCGAAGCTGTCAACAAAACCGCGTGCCACACACTGATAATACATCACCTCAGAAGGAATATATTCGCCATATTTCTCATAACCGCCCATGACACCTTTTTCGCCATTGGCATAAGAGTTGTGCTGACGGTATTTATTGTTGCCAGGCTGGTGCACATTGTTTTCAATGATGGCATAAGAGAGCGCATAGTTGGCAGCCATGTTGGCCTCTGCAAAGTGAAGCGTAGTTGTGGAAGTTACGGAGCGGGTCGCTTCATCAAGGTCAGCTTGCAAATCCACATCTACAAGCACCGTTTCTTTATCAAACTGCCTTTCACCCACGGTAAAGAATTCACCAGGATCGCATTCAAGCTTTCGGCAGACAGTTCCTGCCGGATAGCCAGAATCGTTAAAATATTTGGAAACATAGCCGACATAGTCGTTCTGCATCACATCGCCACTATGAGCAGCAATAGGAATAGCCCAATCTTTGGCACACTCCTTGAGCGAATCTACATACACCAAACCACGAACGCAATATCCGCACCATGTGCCAGTTCCTTCCTCACACACCACCTTGCGTTGATATGCAGTAAGATTGCTGTTTACCGTATAATGCTGGTCGCCCGAAGCTATTTTTATTGAATAAGCAACCGGCTCGTATTTCTGCAAGTTTATCTTATGGTCAAGGGTAAAACTCACCGGATTGGCCTTGGTTATCCTGTCTGTAAAATGTTGTGTATAAGACTCTCCGCCATAAGAAAGAGTAACATCAAAACCATCTATAGTCTTATCTTCCTCGGTATAGGCCAAACCGCTGATTGCAGCGTCGCCAATTGACGGCACACCCTTGCCAACAGTTAATCGACAAAGAATGTCGCTATGAACACCTGCAAAGATATCATCGACAAAAAGCCTGCTTTTGTCGGTTGAATTATTAACAAAAGCGATGGAAATTGTCTTACCCTTATAGGCATCAAGAGAAATGGAGTGTTTTGTCCATGCAGCTTCCTCTTCGTCTACTGTGAACAAAGGCTTGGCCTTGTCAAAATCAGAGATAGACTTACCACCCACTTCAGATACATAGACGGCATAACCATCACGATTGCGCTTGTCAGAAGCCATAGCACGCCATGTAAGCACCACATTGGCATCAGAAACCGTAAAAGAAGGCGTTATCATCCAATCGTCAGACGTGCCCTTGGAATTATACCACGAAATGCTGCATGCCGCAACATTATCCTCCCCTTTTGGCGAAGCCGCCAACCAAGGAGTGCCCACTTTGAATCCCTCTTTGGTCATATCGACTGACGGAGTGTTGCCGTCGTTGTCAATCAATGTAAAATCAGCCGGGATTCCATTGCTGAAATCACAATTAAGATAGGTTTGTGCGCTTGCATGAAAAGAAAGAAAGAAAATAGCACTGCACGCAATTGCACACCTTTTCATTTTGCTATTGTTTTATCTTTAACAGTTGCAAATATAGGAATTTTTGTTGATTCTGCGAAATTTTTACATTATCATTCTCTATATTTGTTGCATTTTTGCCACCAAACAAGACGAACACAAGAGATTTTAAAGCAATGCACGACCCCGTATCTTCACATACACCTTATTATATTATATGAAACAGGTTAACCGCATCAACCGGACAAAACTTCTCAATGGACTGCCCAAAACAGAGCTTTTGGGCAAGACGAGCAAGTGTTTCTGATTGTTTCCCGTTCATTCTTTGCGGTTGTGCACATGGCAATGCAGCGACTGGCATTGTAACATCAATAATTTTTCGCACTCAGAGAAAGTTGCTGGATGCTAATCGTATATATACAAAAAGAGGACTTTACGCTTGGTAAAATCCTCTTGACCTTGTGACTCCGCTGGGATTCAAACCCGGAACC
>CAVDJG010000078.1:0-3643 GCA_963609005.1 Acidaminococcaceae bacterium | reverse complement strand
TAGTCAGATGCTCTATTCAGTTGAGCTACGGAGCCATGCTTCTTGAAAGCGAGTGCAAAGGTAATGCTTTTATTTTGAAAAACAAGAATATTTCGGAAAATTATTTTCCACGGCAGGAAAATTTCGGTTTTTACAGCAAATGCTGCAACACAGCATGCAAATGACAAAAGAAAAAACGCACCGATTGCACGTTGTTTTAATATTTATTGTTAATTTTGCAATCTACAATAATCTTCGCTATTGAGTTTATGGCAATTCCCCACAACCCAGGTAAAAATCACGGCAATGCAATGAAGCCATTGGCGTGTTGTGCTTTGGGTTGTGCAAAGCCGCGCAAATTATAGTTGTGCAAGGCCGGAAACGGCCGGCAAGACAAATATGGCCGGCAAGACAAATGAAACAAATGATTTTTGAATATAAATATGAACGAATTTGAACTTATTGCCAAAACGTTCATGGGACTTGAACCCGTATTGGCAAAAGAACTCATCCAATTAGGAGCAAACAACGTGCAGACTGGGCGTAGAATGGTATCGTTCACCGGTGACAAGGAAATGATGTACCGCGCCAATTTCCAACTGCACACCGCCATCAGGATTTTAAAGCCTATAAAGCATTTCAAAGCCCGTTCGGCCGATGACGTTTACGACGAGATAAAGGACATTGAATGGGAGAAATACATTGAGAAAGGCAAGACGTTCTCGGTAGACTCGGTGGTTTACTCCGACGAGTTCCGCAACTCGCGCTTCGTTACATATAAGGTGAAAGATGCCATCGTTGACTACTTCAGAGAGAAGACCGGCACTCGCCCCAACATTTCGGTAAGCAATCCCGACATAAGGCTCAACATACACATTGCCGAATACGACGCTACGCTGTCGCTCGACTCAAGCGGCGAATCGCTTCACCGCCGCGGCTACCGTCAGGAGTCGGTTGAAGCACCACTCAACGAAGTGCTCGCAGCCGGAATGATTCTTATGACCGGATGGCATGGCGAGACCGACTTCATCGACCCGATGTGCGGCTCGGGCACGCTGCTTGTTGAGGCTGCGCTCATAGCCCACAACATGAGCCCTGGCATATTCCGCAAGGAGTTTGCATTCGAAAAATGGCCCGACTATGATGCCGACCTGTTCGACCGCATATACAACGACGACTCGCAGGAGCGCGAATTCAACCATCATATATATGGATATGACATCGACATGAAGGCCGTAAACACCGCGAGGCTCAACATAAAGGCCGCCGGACTCACCAAAGACGTGACCGTGGAGAATGCCGATTTCAAGGATTTCACCAAACCGGCAAACAAGAGCATCATCGTGATGAACCCGCCATACGGCGAACGTATATCCACACCCAACCTCATAGCCACCTACAAGATGATTGGCGAACGGCTCAAGCACGCCTTCATGGGCAACGAGGCATGGGTGCTCAGCTATCGTGAAGAGTGCTTTGAGGCGATAGGACTCAAACCGTCGATCAAGATTCCCGTATTCAACGGTTCGCTGGAATGCGAGTTCCGCAAGTATGCCATATTCGACGGTTCGATGAAAGAATTCAGGCAGGAAGGCGGAATAGTGAAGACCGACGAAGAGAAACGCCAAATGGCCGAGAAACACCGGTTCAAGAAGAACCGCGAATTCAAGAAGCGCCTCGACGAAGACGAGGAGAATGCCGAGGCCGACATACGCTCATTCAAGTTCCATTCGTTTGAGCGTTACAAGCGCGACGATGACAAAGAAGGATTCGACAAGCGACGTCAGGCAAGAAAGAAGTTTGACGACAACGACAAACCGGCACGAGGCCGTTTCGGCAAAGACAGCCGAAGCAATGCCCCGTTTGGCAAGGAAGGCAAGCGATATGGCAACAACCCGAAGCGCGACACACGCGGTTTCGCTTCAAAACGCGGAAAAAGAAATGAGGAATAAACGAATGTCGGCCATACTGTTCGCACTGTTGGCGACGATGGCCGTTTGTGCACAGATGAAAGAATTCACACTTGAAGACCTGAATTTCGGCGGAAAGAATTACCGCAACATGACACCGGCCAACCGCCATTTGGTGTGGTGGGGCGACAAGTTGGTGCGCGTCGAGGCAAAGACATGCTTCATTGTGGACAAGGCAAACGGGAAAGAAACCCAACTGTTTGCCGTCAACGACATAAACCAGTGGATTGGCAACACCAGAGACATAAAGGTGAACAGCCTTTACGGAGTGACGTTTCCCTATCCCGGAAAGTCGGTCGTAAACATCACAACTGGCGACCATGTGTACAGTGTCGATTTCAAAAAGCACTGCCTTGCCGACTGTCACGCCTTTGAAAACGGCGAGACAATACTCGAAACAAGCCCTGCAAGTTTTGCAACAGCCTACTTGAAAGGCGACAACCTGTATGTGACAAAAGGTGGAAAGACATGGCAACTGTCAACCGACGGTTCTCGCGACATCGTTTACGGACAGAGCGTGCACCGCAACGAGTTTGGCATTGACAAAGGAACATTCTGGAGCAGCGACGGCAAGAAGCTCGCATTCTACCGCATGGACCAGAGCATGGTCACCGACTACCCGCAGGTTGACATTCCCGAACCGGTTTTCAATCACCCCGAAAAAGAATCGTGCATAGCCAAGGCTGCGCCCGACAAATATCCCATGGCCGGCGAAACATCGCACAAGGTAACGGTGGGCGTCTTCGACACCGCCACCGGCGAAACTGTTTATCTGAAAGCAGGCGACCCAACCGACCGCTATTTCAGCAACGTGGCATGGGGTCCCGACAACGAGTCGGTGTACATGTTCGAGCTGAACCGCGACCAGAACGACTGCCGTCTCGTGAGATACAATGCAGCGACCGGCGAGAAGGAAGGCGAAATATACAGAGAAACCGACGACAAATATGTGGAGCCGCTCAACCCGATACAGTTTCTGCCGTGGGACAAGTCGAAGTTTGTGATGCAAAGCACAAAAGACGGCTACAACCACATTTACATATGCACTCTCGCCGAGAAACGCGGCAACACACTGCTCGACCACAACTCCTTGTCGATAAGCCAGCTCACACGCGGCAACTGGACTGTAATGGAGGTTGTCGGTTTCGATGCAAAGAACAAGTCGATAATCATCGCATCAAACGAGCTGTCGCCCATACAACGCAACATTTTCGCAGTGGACGTGAACACCGGCAAGCGCCGACTCATCGACGAGAACGGCAAAGGATGGCACACGGCCACGCTCAGCGGCAGCGGCCAATATGTGGTTGACAACTACTCCACACCCGACACTCCGCGCAATATCTGCATAGCCAACACCGAAACGGGCAAGCACATGCAGTATTTCAAGGCCGACGACCCATGGAAAGGCTACAAAGTGCCGCAATACAGTTGCGGAACTATAAAGGCAGCCGACGGGACAACCGACCTTTACTACCGCATGGTGAAGCCGGCCGATTTCGACCCCGCCAAGAAATATCCCACAGTAATATATGTGTACGGAGGCCCGCACGCCCACAACGTTGACGCGCGTTGGCACTATTGCAGCCGCAGTTGGGAAACCTACATGGCCCAGAAGGGTTACGTGCTGTTCATTCTCGACAACCGGGGAAGCGAAAACCGCGGAAAAGAATTTGAGCAGGCAACATTCAGGC
>CAVDJG010000077.1:3001-8196 GCA_963609005.1 Acidaminococcaceae bacterium | reverse complement strand
TTCCATCATGCGGCGGAAATCGTCGAGAGTGTGTCCTTCGCCGGCCAAATAACGGCAGCAGTCGTCGCTCATGGCGATCATTATGAGCCGAGCAATGTCGGCCGAATGTGCCTCGGAGGCACACGCAACAGTGATGTTTTCCATATAATAGAGTCAATAATTTTCAAGCACTTTTTTCAGTTTCGCAACCCGCGCGCTCCGTTTCTGCGCCTTCGACGGGATTAACTTCTGGATGATGCCAAGCATGTTGAATCCTTTCGAAGGGTCGGGCAGCGCGGCATTCTCGCGCACTGATCGCAGGGCGGCACGGCTGTCAAACTGCCGTCCGGGCGTTGTCACCACCACCTCTGAGAGCACTACCTCCTGCGGAATGAGCCATATCGTGTCGGCAGCCAGCTCGGCCTTGCCCACACGCCGCTGCATGTAATGCCGGTGCGACACCGTGGCACTCGTGAAAGGCATTGCCATAGAGAAACGCCCCGTGGCATCGGTGGAGGCACGCATACCGTTGTCGGCCGCCACCACAGCACCGGCTATGGGCCTATGCGTGTCCATGTCGGCCACGACATGCCTGCGTTGCGCCGACAGGGGAGCACAGACGAGGGCGAAAAGCAGTGTCGCGACAATATGTTTCATGCGGCAAATGTAGGGAAAAGAGGCCGCGCCGCAAAACCATTTACCCTTTATTAATAAGGCTTACGATTATTTGGCACGACGTGCGGCAGACGCAGCACGCACGCAACGCAAATGCTGCACGCGCACACACCGGATGCTGCACGCCCGTGCAGCGGCCGCGACACGCCGAAAAAGCGCACCGGAAAATTTGCCGATACGGAATTATTTGCCTATCTTTGCAGCCGTAATACATTTACAGGAGAGCAAAAACAGGGAATTCCGACAGCAAGACCAGTGTCGGAATTCTCGTTTTTATTGTCCGATTGAAAAACATTTTAAAACAAAGTAATTTATGGCTTACATGTCACAAGAAGGCTACGACAAGCTCGTGGCCGAACTGAAACAGCTCGAATCAGTAGAGCGCCCCAAGGCATCGGCCGCTATCGCAGAGGCCCGCGACAAAGGCGACCTGAGTGAAAACTCGGAGTATGACGCCGCAAAAGAGGCCCAGGCCCACTTGGAGGACAAGATCAACCGCATCAAACTCACCATCGCCGAGGCAAAAATCGTTGACCTCTCGCGACTCAGCACCGACATGGTGCAGATAATGTCGAAGGTGGAAATGACCAATCTGGCCAACAAGGCGAAGATGACCTACACCATAGTCAGCGAGAGCGAAGCCAACCTGCGCGAGGGAAAGATTTCGATCAAGACCCCAATAGCACAGGGACTGCTCAACAAGAAAGTGGGCGACGAGGTGGAAATAAAGATTCCGCGCGGCACAATACACCTGCGCATCGACAAAATCAGCATCGAATAAGGGAGGACACAAGCATGGACATATTCTCAAAAATCGCCGCAGGCGAGATACCGAGCTACAAGTGTGCCGAGAGCGACAAGTTCTACGCGTTTCTCGACATCAACCCCATAGCCAAGGGACACACCCTCGTCATACCCCGGCGCGAGGTTGACTACATCTTCGACATGGACGACGAGGAGCTCGCCGAGTATCACCTGTTTGCCAAGAAAGTGGCCGTGGCACTCAAGCGCGCGTTCCCGTGCAAGAAAGTGGGCATGGCAGTGCTCGGCCTCGAAGTGCCGCACGCACACATACACCTCGTTCCGATGCAGTCGGAAAAGGACATGATATTCTCCAACCCCAAGCTGAAACTCAGCGAAGAGGAGTTCGGAGAGATTGCCGCAAAGATATACGGCGAGTTCAAGAAACTCTGACCGCAACACCCAACACAACGGCAACTTACCTACGACGGCTGTCCGGGGCAACTCGAGGCAGCCGTCATTCTTTCAGACCGGCGGCCTCGCTGCGGCGCACACCACCCGGGCACAGGCGCACAAACGGCCGTGAAAGCACTTGTTTTTGCAAACGCCAACAACAATAAAGACAACTATGAACGAGAACACAAACGCAGAAAAGGAAGAGTTTCTGCAACTGCTCCGCTCCACAAAACGCGACGGTGTGGAGGAAGTGATAGAAGATTTGGAGAGCCTCGGGTTCTTCACCGCACCGGCATCGGCAGGACACCACCTCAACACCGAGGGCGGACTGGTGCGCCACTCACTCAACACTTGCCGGGCGGCACTCGCCATCTGGGAAAGCATGAAGGCTCTTGAGCCCTCGCTCGAGAACGAGGTGAAACGCGACAGCATCGTCATTGCCACGCTTCTGCACGACGTGTGCAAGAGCGACATATACAAACGCACGGTGAAGAAGCGCAAGAACGCGCTCGGAATATGGGAAGACAGCGAGGGCTACAAGGTGTCGTACAAGGGATTTCCCATGGGACACGGCGAAAAATCGCTCGTGCTTGTGCTGTGCAGCGGGCTCGACCTGAGCGACGACGAAATGCTCGCCATACGATGGCACATGGGTGCGTGGGGCGTCAACCAGAACAGCTACGAGGACGTGCGCAACTTCGACACCGCACAGAAACTGTATCCGCTCGTGGCCATAGTGCACGCAGCCGACTGCATGGCGGCCAACATCATGGAGCGCACAGGCTCCGACCTCGACGAACTCTGACAACCGTCACTGTTCAATACGCACAAAAAGGCAAAGGGAGAAAGCATCAGCACCATCGGCTGCAAGCTTTCTCCCTTTGCCTTTTCGCGCCCTGCGGCGGCAGGTCAGACGTATCCACCGCCCTTGCGCATCTGCACCTCGTTGATGAGGCGGCGTATGTTCGACGACGAATCGTCCTTGCGGCATATCAGCAACACGTTGCCGTGCATGGCCACAATGTAGCCGTCGAGCCCGCTCACAACGGCAAGAATGTCTTTGCCGGGCATCCTGATGACATTGTTGTGGGCGTTGTCGAGCAGCACATCACTGTCTACAATCACGTTGTCGCCCTCTCCCTTGCTCTTCGCCTCGTACATGCTGTGCCACGTGCCGAGGTCGGCCCATCCGAAATCGCACTTCATTACGCACACGCGGTCAGACTTCTCAAGAATGCCGTAATCAATCGAAATGTTGGGATATGAGGGGAAATTCTCGTGTATGTAGGCGTTCTCGGCCTCGATAGAATAATCAGGATGCTGCCTGTCGAAGTTGCGCAGCACATCGGGAAGGAGCTTGCTGAAACATTCGAAACCGTAGCGGGCGTTGGTGAGAAACATCCCCGTGTTCCAGTAAAACTCGCCACTTTCAACAAACATCCGGGCGAAATCGCGCTCGGGTTTCTCGGTGAACGACTGCACACGGTAAACTTCTCCCGACACGGGATCGCCCAGTTGAATATAGCCGTAGCCTGGCTCCGGGCGCGTGGGACGCACTCCCATGGTGAGCAGGCAGTCGTGCGAGGCCACGAAGTCGAGCCCCTCGTTGACGTTGCGGGCAAAAGCCTCGTCGCCGAACACCACCTGGTCGGAGGGCGTTATCACGATGTTGGCATCGGGATTGAGCTTCATTATGCGGTGAATGCACCATGTTGCGCTCGGCGCAGTGTTGCGGTGTATGGGTTCGGCAAGCATGTTGCCGGGCGGAAGGTCGGGCAGCATCTCGCGCACGAGAGCCGCATACGCCTCGTTGGTGTTTACATATATGTTCTCTTTGGGCACTATGCGTGCAAACCGGTCGTAGGTGCTTTGCAGCTGTGTGCGCCCAGTTCCGAAGAAATCGATGAACTGCTTGGGGCGCTCTTCGCGGCTGACGGGCCACAGGCGGCGGCCCTTGCCGCCTGCGAGTATGACGCAATAGTTGTTGTTTGTGTTTGTCATGTCAACTTGTGATGGTACTGTCTTTCCAACGCCGAAAATAGAAAGTTATTATCAACAAGCCAAGTTTTTTAATTTAAATTTAGGATAAACAACGAATAATAAGCCACAGTGCCAAGCCGACTGTGCAAAGCGGCACGCGCCGGCAACGCTACTGTGGCGCGCCGTCATGCTCAGTCGATGGAGCATTCGCCCACCGTCTTTGGGCCGCGCACGCGGTCGCCCGCCTTCAGGCCGCTCTTTATCTGTATGTTTATACCGTCGCTCAGGCCCGTCACCACCTTGCGCCGCTCGTAGGACACGGCCTTGCCCGATCCTTTTACAACATACACATAGGTGTCGGCACCGCTGAATTCTATGGCGCTTTCGGGCACTGCGAGAGCCTTTTTGGCCTCGGCAAGCACTATCTCGGCGTTGGCACTGTAGCCCGATCGCATCTTGCCTGCCGACGGGACACGCACCGCCGCCTTTATTTCAAACTGGTTGGCGCCGTTCTGGTCGGTGGCTTTCGGGGCGATATATTCGAGTGTCGCGTCGAGCTTCATGTCCTGCATGGCCCCGAGCGTAATCTTCATTGGCATCCCGGTCACGAGGCGTCCCACCTCGGTTTCGTCGATATTGCCGCGGAATATGAGGTCGTTCATGTTGGCCACCGACGCTATTGTGGTTCCGTCGTTGAACGTGTTGGAAAGTATCACCGAGTTGCCCACCTTCACGGGAATGTCGAGTATCACCCCGGTTATGGTGGAACGCACGAGCGTGGAGCTTGCCGACGCGTTGGATTTCGACACTCCGTCGCGCACAACTTCAAGTGCATCGGCGGCAGCGGCGGTTTCTTCGCGCGCCTGACGGTAGGTCTGTGCTATCTTGTCATACTCGTCTGCCGACACAAGTCCCTTGTCGTAGAGCGTCTTCTCGCGCTCGTAGTCGGTGCGCGCCTGCTTCTCGTTGATGCCGGCGAGCCTCACCCTTGCCTGAGCCGAACTGAGTTGCGACATGTCGGGGATTACCTTCACCTTGGCAATCACCTCGCCTTCGGTCACGGTTTCGCCCGCATGTTTCAGTAGTTCGCTTATGATTCCGCTTATCTGCGGCTTCACCGCCACCTCGTTGCGCGGTTCTATCTTTCCCGTAACCACGGTAGTCTTGCGTATGTCCATTGCCTTGGCGGTGAATTCATCGTATTCCACCGGCTGCGGACGCGACTTGATGTAGAGGAACACGAACATGCCTATGAACACGAAAGCCACCAGTGCGGCCACGATAAACTTGAAATACCTTTTCATATTTGTTTTTCTTCTGTTTTTATTCTTTAATATTCATTCTGCCGGCACGCCGGGCTTCAT
>CAVDJG010000077.1:0-2991 GCA_963609005.1 Acidaminococcaceae bacterium | reverse complement strand
GCGATGTTCGGTCCGCCTTCTTTGCCGAACTCCGCCGCATAGCCGGTCGGTAGACTGAAAGCCTCGCGTTGAACCGCGATGCCATGATTCTCAATAGCGGCAGTCAATCGCGCTGCCGCACGATGCTCCTCCAGCGCCAGTTCCGGATCGCCATGGATTTCATGCGATAGCGACAGCAACTCGTCGCGCATGGCATCAACAGGCTTTATGTGCATGGCGCGGAGTGCCGGCGCGAGCCCTGCAAGTATGCCGAGAACGCTGAGCAAGGCCACCGCCCCCACGGCCGTTCCGAAGTCTATCTGGAACCGGGCCGCAGCTACGCCGTCGGTGGTGTTGGCCATTTCGAGCAGTTGCAGCACCAACACCACAAACAAGATGCCGCTCATTCCGGCCACAGAGGTGAGCAGGATGCTCTCCGATATTATCTGCCCCAGGATGCCGCGGGGCGTTGCCCCGATGACACGGCGTATGCCTATCTCCACGGTGCGCTCTCTAACGGTTACCATCATGATGTTTGACACGCCGATTGCACCCGCCAGCAGCGTTCCAATCCCCACCAACCAGATGAGCCAGTTGACCCCCCGGAAGAGGTTATCGACCATTGAAAACAGTGCTTCGGTGTTGAAAACCATCACTCCTTTCTCGTCGTCGGGCGACACATCATGCGCTGCCGCCACCACCGATCGTATCTTGCCCGTGAGCTTGCTCATTGTCACGCCGGGTTTTCCGGTGACGAATACCAAATCGACGGCATTGCCCTTGTTGTAGACCTGCTGCATGAGCGCGAACGGAATGAGCACTGCCTCCTCGTCGCTGCCGTTTATGTTGATGTTGCCCGAGGCATAGTTCACGCCCACCACACTGTAATATATCGAGTCGATGCGCACGAACATGCGGGAACAGTTGCTTGTAGATTTTCTTGCCTATGACGCACACTTTGCGCCGTTCGGCCATGTCCATGTGGTTGATGTAGCGCCCGTAGAGCATGTCGGGCGTGCTCACTTTCTGCATTTCGGGCATCACTCCCTTCACCATTCCGCTTGCCTTGCGGTCGCCGCAAACGGTGTTCACCCCCCACATCGACAGTTCGGGAGTAACGACATCGAGTTCGCCCACATGCTGACGCAGCCTCTCCACGTCGGCAGAGTTCATGTTCCACTGCCGCCCCTTGCGGAATCCGTGGTAGGGTTTTGTGGTGGCCTGCGCCCACACCACGGCCGAATTGGTGGCGAAGCCGTCCATATTGGCCTGCAAGAGTTGCTTGAGTCCCTGGCCTCCGCCTATCAGTCCGACGAGCATGAACACTCCCCAGAACACTCCGAAGCCCGTGAGAAACGTGCGCGACTTGTTGCGTGTGAGCGTGTCGAGTATTTCTTTCAGTCTGTCAGTGTCAAATCTCATCATAATTGCCGTTTGTTTTTCATTCGGCACGCAGAGCCTCTATTGGTCTCACGCGTGCTGCGCGCCGTGCCGGGACAAGTCCGGCGAGCGTGCCCGATACTATCATCACGAGCGTTGCCTTCACGCACACGCCGATGCCCACGGTGGGGTTGACAAACATCCTGGCCTGAAACAGGCCCGCGTCTATGGATGTCTGCCCTATGGTAGAGTCCATATAGAGTGTGGCAGCGATGCCGAGCAGCATGCCAACATAGCCGAAAAAGGTGGTGATTGCAACGCTCTCCACCATTATCAGGCGCAGCACCGACCACGGTGTGGCCCCTATTGCCTTGCGTATGCCTATCTCGCGCGTGCGTTCTTTTACAGTTATGAGCATGATGTTTGACACCCCCACGATGCCCGAGAGCAGTGTCAGGATGCCAATTATCCACAGTGCGGTGCTCACTATGCCGTTGGCCGTGTTCATTTGCATGTTCTGTGTGAAGCGGTTCCATATCCACACGGCGGCGTCATCGTCGGGCGCTGCGCGGTGCTGGGAGTTTATGCGTGCGCGGTAGGCATTTTCGAAGGCTTCGTTGTCGGCCTTGGTTTCGAGGTTGCTGAACGAGAACACGATGTTGCCCACGTCGTCGCCGCTGTTGTATATGGTGCGGAACGTGGTGAACGGAATGAACACGTCGTTGCCCATGCCGTTGCTTTCGCTCTTGTATATGCCCGCTACGAGGAAGGCGAGATTGCCCACCTTCACGGTGTGTCCGGTGAGTGCGAGCGGCGTTTCGGGCATGAGTTCCTTGGCCACGTTGCTGCTCACGACGATGGTCTTGCGCTGTTCGCGCAGGTCGAGGATGTCGATGAAGCGTCCGCGCAGCATCTTTCGCTTGTTTATGTCGATGTCGTTGGGATACACGCCCGTCACGCTCACGTCGGCAGTGTAGTTGCTCCCGTAGGCGAGCGTAAGCCCCGATTTCACGAGTTCGGCCCCCACTTCGTCCACGTTTCCGGCAAAACCGTTGCGCGTAAGATTGAAATCGGCGTCGTTGAGCGTTATGTCGCGTCCCTCGCCAAGCCCGTCATACGGCTTCGAGGTGCCCCCGCCGAACACCATCATAGAGTTGGCGAGGAAATTGCCCATATTGCTCGACATCGCGTTTATCAGTCCGTTGCCCGCGCCGAGCAGCACGATGAGGATGAAAATGCCCCATGCCACGGCAAAGCCCGTGAGTGCGGTGCGCAGCTTGTTGCGCCTTATGGTGGTGAGTGTTTCGTTGAATAATTCCAGATTCATGTGCAGAAAATTGTATAGCCTTGCGCCCGCAGCCTGCGGGCAGAGACTCATTTCATCACTCCGTTTATGCCGAACGGACCGGCATGGTGGTCGAAGTTCTCCTCGATGCGGCCTATCAGTCCGTCTTTTATGTGCACTATCTTGTTGGTTTCGTTGGCCACGCCGCTCTCGTGAGTAACCACTACGATTGTTATATGCTCCTCGGTGTTGAGCTTTTTGAGCAGTTCCATCACCTCGACGCTTGTCTTCGAGTCGAGAGCGCCCGTGGGTTCGTCGGCCAGCAGTATCTGCGGCCGCGTTATGAG
>CAVDJG010000076.1:0-8408 GCA_963609005.1 Acidaminococcaceae bacterium | reverse complement strand
CTTGCATGCCGTTGCACTCGACGGACAAACTGTCACCGACAAGGTGGTGATAAAAGCCGACCATGCGGTAGGCATCAATGACGTGAAAGCCGAGAAATCGGAACGTAAACAAGGCACCTACAGTCTTGACGGAGTTTATTTCGGACATGATTTCGAAGCCCTGCCCAAGGGAATCTATATCAAGGACGGAAAGAAAGTCATCAAGTAACTTCGTGAAAAAGCAGGGATGGACTGAATATTTGTAGTCTTTGGGGTTTCCCTCGGCGAGGCTGTTTACACGATTGGCGGTGTACGCCTCAACACTCTGTTTGACAAATTGCCACGTTATCTATATTGTGAACGGGCGCAAGGTTATAAGATTATAAAGAAACTATTGGTGTCTGATGTTTTAATCGGACACCAATAGTTTAGAACACGCTTTCCGACGATACAGAACTCAAAACGACCATCCCAATCCGATGTACGGATAAAAGACCGATTTTTTAAGTCCATATTTGTCTCCGAAATTAAATGAAGGCGAAACGCCTATGCGAAACATGAAGCCTTCGTCGCGCTGATAGCGATAGCCAATATCGCCGAACATGAAATAGCCAAAGTCTTTTCTTGCCGATGTGGACATTTCATCATGACCTTCGGTTTCGGGCGAGACGGGTTGGAAATATAACCATATCGTTTCTTTGACATAATACACACCCAAACTTGTGCCAAATCCAAGCTCAAGCTTGTGGCGCTTCTTTCCCAACAGATAATTCAGTTCTATCGGCACTCCCACACCTTTGATGTTTTGGTTTATCAAACTTGAGTTGTCGCCGTATCCAAATCCTATCCCGACGCGATAGCCAAATTCGGAGTTGCCCTTGAAACGGCTATCGTAGTTTATGCCAACCAAATTCTGTGCGCCCAACAATTCTATTGAGATATTGCGCACCTTTGTTTGCGCCATCATGCCGTTTGCAGCAAAAAGCATTGCTGCAAATAAAAATAATCGTCTCATAAATCTGCCTTTAATGGTTGTTCTTCGTTTGCATGCAGAGCCTTCTACAAAGATATTGCTTTTGGAGTTTTAAGGTAACAACAACTTATGCGAATGGGAATAAATGATAGCCTAACCTGCTGTATCGGTGGTTGAAATGAACGGCAGTACAACGTTAGCTATTACTATAATTAAAATAAAAATGTAAAAAATACAAATTTGCTTGTGCGTTAAAAAAAATCTTTTTACTTTTGCAAAAGACAATTGGCAACCGTGAGGTATTGTCATCATCCGGTCAAGGTAGGCCGGAACAAGCTTTGGGCAGCAGGCGTTTGTGATGAAAAGACGTCCAGGTGCTGCAAGGTTTGGCATTATAACATGACTAAACAAAAAAGATGAGAAACGATTTGGCATACAACAGATTGGTGGAGCATGGGGTGAAGCCGTCGGTTCAGCGCATAGCTATCATGCAGTATCTGCTTGACCACCGCACTCACCCTACGGTTGAAGATGTTTACAGTGCCCTTTGCACTGATATTCCAACATTGAGCAGAACTACGGTGTATAACACGCTGCGGTTGTTTTCGGAGAAGAAAGCTGCGCAGATGATAACAGTTGACGACCACCGGGTGTGCTATGATGGCGATATAAGCGTGCATGCACATTTCTATTGCAAGAATTGCCGCAGGGTGATTGACGTGTTTGACAACGTGAAGGATATAATGGCTCCACGGTGCATAGACGACAATGTGGTTGACGATGTGCAGTTGTATTACAAAGGCATTTGTGCGGAGTGCAATGCCAAGGCTTGCAGCGGCGACGGTCACGGATACGGCGAAACCGCATGAGCCATAGATAAGGCCAAGCAACAAAACATACACATTATAATATATAATAAGACGGTCTGGCGAGACCGTGTCAATGAATTATCGTTTTAAACAACAACATTATGAAGAAAAAATTTATCTGTACAGTATGCGGTTACATTTATGAGGGAACGGAGTGTCCTGATGTGTGCCCCGTATGCAAGGCTCCAAAGAGCAAGTTTAAGGAAATGGAAGACATGGGCGATGCTCCTGCGTTTGCCACGGTTCATGTTCTCGGTGCAGCACGCAAGGAAGATGCGAGCGATGAGATGATAAAAGATTTGGAAGCCCATTTCAATGGTGAGTGTGGCGAGGTGGGCATGTATTTGGCCATGAGCCGTCAGGCCGACCGTGAAGGCTATCCCGAGATAGCCGAAGCTTTCAAGCGCTATGCCTTTGAGGAGGCCGAACATGCAAGCAAGTTTGCCGAACTGCTGGGCGATGTGCTGAAAGACACTAAAAGCAATCTCGAGGCCCGCATAGCTGCCGAGCGTGGCGCTTGTGAGGACAAGTTCCGCATTGCAAAGAATGCAAAAGCTGTCGGTATGGATGCGACACACGACACCGTGCATGAAATGGCAAAAGATGAGGCTCGCCATTGTGCAGGCTTCATGGGACTGTATAAGAGGTATTTCGGAAAATAACTCTTGACAGAAAAGACCGCAGATTCTTACTCGATGTAAATAGGTTTAGGTGCACAAGCGCGTGAGAAAAAGTTTCTGCGGTTTGATTAAAACAAAAAACAGGAGGAAAACACGTTGTTGTTTTCCTCCTGTTTGATTTCCGAATACTTGTTTATTAAGCTTCAGCGGGAGCTTCGGTTCCCTCGGCATTTTCGGCCTCGGCTGCCTGTGCAGCTTCTGCTTCTGCCTTTGCGGCTGCCTCAGCGGCTTTCTTCTCGGCCACTTTCTTGGCAATAGCCTCGTTCTTCTGCTTCTCGGCCTCGAGCTCTTTGGCTATGGCTTCTTTCTTAGCCTTTGCCTGGTTCTCGCGGATTGCCTCGAAACCTTTCTCCTTGTTTTCTTTCCAAGCGTCGAATCTCTTCTGGGCAGTAGCCTCGTCGAATGCGCCTTTCTTGACACCACCACGAAGGTGCTTCATCAAGTACACGCCCTCGCCTTTAAGAAGGTTGCGGGTTGTTGCAGTGGGCTGTGCGCCGGTTTCCACCCAATAGAGTGCACGGTCGAAATCCAAATCTACGGTAGCAGGATTGGTGTTGGGGTTGTAAGTACCAATCTTCTCAGTAAATCTACCATCACGTGGTGCTCTTGCGTCAGCGATGACGATGCGATAGAAAGCCTGTCCTTTGCGACCGCCGCGCTGTAATCTGATTTTTGTTGCCATTTTAAAAATTAACTTTTAGGTTTGAATTATGCTACTAACTCGTAATAGCGGCTGCAAAGTTACCATTTTTTATTTGCTTTAATGCATTTGCGAAGTAAATCTGTTTAGGTTTTTTGTAAATGTTAACAATTTTGTTTGTCGTAACGTCGGCTTTGTGGGCCATGACAAAGCTGCTGAATATAATATTATTATGTGTGTCGCCGTGCATTTTCAAAAAAAACACAGATATATTTTCATATAAGCCGAAAAACTTGTATCTTTGCACGTCATAATGATTTAGGGGAAACTCAGACAAGAATTTTAACAAATATAATAAGATGACAAAAGCAGATATCATAAATGAAATAGCCGAGAATACGGGGCTTCAGAAAAAGGATGTGCTCTGTGTGGTTGAGGCTTTTATGGAAACTGTCAAGAACAGCCTGTTGCAGAATAAGGACAATGTCTACCTGCGCGGGTTCGGCAGCTTCATTATCAAGCATCGCGCTGCCAAGACTGCCAGAAACATTACGGCAAAGACAACAATGAAGATCGAGGCACACGACCAGCCGAGTTTCAAGCCGTCGAAGAGCTTCATCGAAGAGATGAAAAAAAATACTATGCAGGGCTGATGCCGACGTGCTGAATTCGTGAGAACAGAATACATTAACATATTTAACAAATAAAAATTTTAAAGTTATGCCAAACGGAAAGAAGAAAAAGGGACATAAGATGGCTACGCACAAGCGTAAGAAAAGATTGAGAAAGAACAGACACAAGAGCAAGTAACACTTGTCGTTATGGTCTGTTCCAAATGGGGGCGCGTCAAAGAGGACATCCGCTGAGGATTTTGGCACGCCCCATTTTTCTGCAAATGAAAGGCAAATACAAACATTTATAAATATACAATCCGGAAACAGCCTCCAAAGGCAGGTTGCGGATTGTTTCTACAATTAATGATAGGAGAGAAATGACCAGCGAAGTTGTTATTGACGTTCAGGATAAAGAGATTGCCATAGCATTGTTGGAAGACAAGAAATTGGTGGAATATCAATGCGAGCCGAAATCGGCGTCTTTTTCTGTTGGCAACATCTATATTGCAAAGGTCAAAAAACTGATGCCTGGGCTCAATGCCAGTTTTGTTGATGTCGGTTTTGAGCGTGACGCATTCCTTCATTATTTGGACTTGGGGACACATTTCACGTCTTATGAGAAATATCTCCGTCAGGTGCAAAGCGACAGAAAAAAACTCTATCCTTTTGCTAAAGCCTCGCGCTTGCCCGACTTGAAGAAAGACGGAAGTGTGCAAAACACTCTTACCGTAGGACAGGAAGTGCTTGTCCAGATTGTAAAAGAACCCATTTCGACAAAGGGTCCGCGCCTTACGGGCGAACTGAGTTTCGCCGGGCGTTATCTTGTGCTCATACCGTTCGGCGATAAAGTGTCGGTTTCCTCGAAGATTAAAAGCGGCGAGGAAAGGGCACGTCTGAAACAACTGATAAACAGCATAAAACCCAAAAACTGCGGTGTAATAGTGCGCACCGTGGCAGAGGGTAAACGCGTGGCCGAACTCGACACTGAACTCAAGGTGCTGACAAAGCGTTGGGAGGAAGCACTGATAAAGGTGCAGAAAACCCAAAAGCGTCCGCAACTGATATTTGAGGAAACGGGCAGGGCCGTGGCGTTGCTGCGCGATCTGTTTAACCCGACATACGAAAATATATATGTAAACGATGAGAGCGTTTACAAGGAAGTGAAGCACTATGTCTCTCTCATAGCTCCTGACAAGGCCGGTATCGTGAAACTGTATACCGGCAATGTGCCTATTTTCGACAATTTCAATGTTACAAAACAAATAAAGTCGGGTTTCGGTAAAACGGTAAACTACAAACACGGGGCATACCTTATTATAGAGCATACCGAGGCATTGCATGTGGTGGATGTAAACAGCGGCAACCGCTCGCATTCAGACAACGGACAGGAAGCGAATGCACTTGACGTGAATCTGGGGGCTGCCGATGAATTGGCACGGCAACTGCGCTTGCGCGATATGGGCGGAATCATTGTCGTTGATTTCATCGACATGAATCTGGCAGAGGACCGTCAGTTGCTTTATGAGCGGATGTGCAAGAATATGCAAAAAGACCGTGCACGGCACAATATCCTGCCGCTAAGCAAGTTCGGACTTATGCAGATCACACGCCAGCGCGTTCGTCCGGCAATGGATGTGAATGTAGAGGAAACGTGTCCGACGTGTTTCGGAAGCGGAAAAATCAAGTCGAGCATTATATTTACCGACCAACTGGAAAGCAAGATCGACCGTCTTGTTAACAAAATAGGGGTGAAGAAATTCTATCTTCATGTGCATCCTTATGTGGCTGCCTATATAAACAAGGGCGCAATATCGTTGAAGCGTAAATGGCAACTGAAATATGGCTTTGGCGTGCATGTGATACCGTCGCAGAAAATGGCTTTCCTGCAATATGAGTTCTATGACAGCAAGCGTCAATTCATAGACATGAAGGAAGAAATAGAAACAAAATAAGGCCAGTGGTCGGCTCATTGTCGGGAAATACTCATGGCAAGACTTTCCGCTGTAGCTACGGACGACGTTGAACAACATTTCTTTTTGAATTGTTCGTTTGCCTGACTCCATAAAATATAGTAACTTTGCGTTGTATATCAGAAGAATTTAAATAAAATCATTGTAATGGAGATTTCTTACAAATGGCTTAAAGAATATGTGGACTTCGATTTGACACCACAACAAGTGGCTGATGCACTTACTTCTTGCGGACTTGAAGTTGATGCTCTCGAGGAAGTCCAGGCAATAAAAGGTGGCCTTAAAGGTCTGTATGTGGGCAAAGTGCTTTCATGCGAGATGCATCCCAATTCCGACCATCTTCATGTGACAACTGTTGACTTGGGGCGCGAAACTCCACAACAGATTGTTTGTGGCGCTCCTAATGTTGCGGCTGGCCAAAAGGTTATTGTGGCCGACTTAGGATGTGTGTTGTATGACGGTGACAAGGAGTTTGTGATAAAGAAATCGAAATTGCGTGGCGTTGACAGCTATGGAATGATTTGTGCCGAGGACGAAATCGGTGTCGGCACAAGCCACGACGGTATCATTGTCCTTCCCGACGATGCACAAGTGGGACTTCCTGCTGCCGAATATTATAATCTTGACAGCGACTGGGTAATAGAAATTGACATTACCGCCAACCGTGCCGATGCTTTGAGTCATTGGGGCGTTGCTCGCGATTTGTATGCATGGCTTAAACGTAACGGATATGAAACGGCATTGCACCGTCCTGACTGTTCGGCTTATAAGGTTGACAACAACGACTTGCCTATTGAGGTGCATATTGACAATACCGATGCCTGCAAGCGATATGCTTGTGTGAGCATAACTGGCTGTGATGTGAAGGAAAGTCCCGAGTGGCTGCAAAACAAACTGAAAGTCATAGGCCTTCGCCCGATAAACAATATCGTGGACATCACAAACTATGTGATGATGGCATACGGACAACCGATGCACTGTTTTGACGCCGACATGGTGAAAGGCAGCAAAATCATTGTCAGAACCCAACCCGAAGGTACGGAGTTTGTAACTCTTGACGGCGTGAAACACACATTGGGCGAACATGATCTCAGCATATGCAATGAAGAAGAACCGATGTGTATAGCCGGAATCTTCGGAGGCAAGGGAAGCGGAACTTACGACACAACCAAGAACGTTGTGTTGGAGAGCGCTTATTTTCATCCGACATGGATACGCAAGAGTGCACGCAAACACGGACTTAGCACCGATGCGAGCTTCCGTTTTGAGCGCGGCATCGACCCGAATGGCATAATATATGCGTTGAAACAGGCCGCAATACTGTGCCGTGAGTTGGCTGGTGGTAAGGTGAGCATGGAAATCAATGATGTATATCCTTGCCCGATGGCCGATTTCAGAGTGAATTTGGAATATGACTATGTTGACCGTCTCATAGGTAAAAGCATAGGGCATGACATGATAAAAAACATCGTGACCGACCTCGATATTAAAATTGTGTCGGAGAATGCGGATGGAATTGAACTTGATGTGCCGCCTTATCGTGTGGATGTACAGCGTGCATGTGATGTGGTTGAGGATATTCTCAGAATATATGGCTACAATAACGTAGAAATACCTACACAGCTTAAAAGCTCGCTTACCATTCTTGGCGATGAAGACCACAACTATCATCTTCAGAATATTGTGGGCGAACAACTCGTGGGATGCGGTTTCAATGAGATAATGAACAACTCTCTGACGAAAGTTGGGTATTACACCGATTTGAACGCTTACACTGAAGCAACTACTGTGAAGGTGATGAATCCGCTGAGTTCCGACCTCGGGGTTATGCGGCAGACGCTCCTTTTCGGCGGTTTGGACAGCATCAACAGAAATGTGAACCGCAAGATGGGAAATATCAGGTTCTTTGAATTTGGAAACTGCTATCATTACAATCCTGAGAGAAAGAACGAAGAAAACCCCGTAAAGGCATATTCTGAAGAAACACATCTGGGACTCTGGATTACCGGCAACCGCGTGGAAAGGTCGTGGCTGCATGCCGACGAGAAATCGTCGTTCTATGAGTTGAAGGCTTATGTGTTGAACATATTCCAGCGTCTCGGCGTGGGCCAAGGCGAAACTGTCACAGAGAGTGGCGACAACAACATATTCAGCAGCGTCCTTGTGTTGCGTTCGAGAAACGGGAAAATACTGGCCGAACTTGGCAATGTAGCAGGCAAACTGCTGCATAAGGCAGACATTGACAACGACGTGTATTATGCTGACATACATTGGGACAACGTGATGGCTGCGGTAAAGAAGAAAACTGTGGTTTATCAGGAAATAAGCAAATATCCGTCGGTAAGTCGCGATTTGGCATTGCTTGTTGACAAGAGTGTCAAATTTGAAGAAATAGAGCAGATCGCCTGCCAGTCGGCCAAGAAGATTCTGAAAAGTGTCGAACTGTTCGATGTATATGAAGGAAAGAACCTTCCTTCGGGAAAGAAAAGCTATGCCGTGAATTTCGTGCTGCAGGATGACAGCAAGACATTGGCCGACAAACAGATTGATGCAATAATGTCGAAACTGGTTGGAAACCTGAAATCGAAATTGGGCGCAGAATTGAGATAATAAATTAAAACGAAAACGTCAGGGTTATATGTGCGCTCTGGCAATAAAATAAAGAAAACACTCTATTATGGGA
>CAVDJG010000075.1:0-8449 GCA_963609005.1 Acidaminococcaceae bacterium | reverse complement strand
GCTCGGCACGGTGCGTGCCGCCGAGTCCGACGGGAAATGCTCGGCGAATATCGAGCGGTAATAGTATTCCTCCTTGTTGCGCGGAGGATTTATGGGGAACCTTTCGGCGGCGTGTGCCATCTGCTCGTCGCTCACACGCTCGGCGGTTATGCGCTTCAATGTGTCAATCCACGAATATCCCACGCCGTCGCTGAACTGCTCCTTCTGCCGCCACGCCACCTCTTCGGGGAGCATGTCGGCAAATGCCTCACGCACGATTTTCTTCTCTATCGTGTTGCCCGGACACATCTTGGCTTCGGGGTTGGTGCGCATGGCCACGTCGAGGAATTCCTTGTCGAGGAACGGCACGCGCCCCTCCACGCCCCATGCCGAGAGACTCTTGTTGGCACGCAGACAGTCGTAGAGGTGCAGTTTCGAGAGCTTGCGCACGGTTTCCTCGTGGAAGGCACGCGCATCGGGCGCTTTGTGGAAATACAGGTAGCCGCCGAAAATCTCGTCGGCACCCTCGCCCGAGAGCACCATCTTTATGCCCATCGACTTTATCACACGCGCCAGCAGATACATAGGAGTGGAGGCGCGCACGGTGGTCACGTCGTAGGTCTCGATGAAATATATCACGTCGCGCAGCGCGTCGAGACCCTCCTGTATGGTGTAGTTTATCTCATGGTGCACGGTGCCTATGTGTTCGGCCACGAGGCGAGCCTTGGCCAGGTCGGGCGCACCCTTCAGACCCACGGCAAACGAGTGCAGGCGCGGCCACCAGGCCGTTTCGCGTCCGCCGCTCTCTATGCGCCGTGCCGAGAATTTCTCGGCCACGGCCGATATTACCGACGAGTCGAGTCCGCCGGAGAGAAGCACGCCGTAGGGCACGTCGCTCATAAGCTGCCGCCGCACGGCATCCTCAAGCGCGTCGTGTATGGCTGTGACGCTTGCCGCGTTGCCGCTCACGGCGTCGTAGCCGAACCAGTCGCGGTGGTAGTAGCGGTGCATCTTGCCCTCGCGGCTCCAGTAGTAATGCCCCGGAAGGAAAGGTTCGTAGCTGTCGCACATGCCCTCGAGGGCCTTCAGTTCGCTTGCCACATACACGCGGCCGTCGGCATCGCGCCCTATATAAAGGGGTATTACCCCTATCGGGTCGCGTGCGATGAGATATTCGTCGCGCTCCACATCGTAGAGGGCAAAGGCAAATATGCCGCTCAAGTCCTCGAGAAAGTCCACGCCCTTGTCGCGGTAAAGGGCGAGAATCACCTCGCAGTCGCTTCCCGTCTGGAACTCGTAGCTGCCGGCATACCGCCGGCGTATGTCCTTGTGGTTGTATATCTCGCCGTTGACGGCAAGCACCTGGCTGCCGTCGGGACTGTAAAGCGGCTGGCGTCCCGACTCTGGGTCGACGATGCTGAGCCGTTCATGGGCGAGTATTGCACTTCCGCCGCAGTATATCCCGCTCCAGTCGGGTCCGCGGTGACGTATTTTCTGACTCATCCGTAGCGCCTTGCGGCGCAGTTCAGGAGTCTGCTCCTGAATGTTGAAAATGGCTGCTATTCCACACATATATTCCTAGTTGTTTAAGTTATAATGTCCGCTGCGGCAGGGCCACTGCCCCATCCGCAACGGAACGCAAAAGTTAACACTGTAAGGTCAGGTATCAGATGCACATCAGTTGTAGGCCGACTCGCCGTGCTCGTAGACGTCGAGTCCCTCCTCCTCCACGCGTCTGTCAACGCGCAGGCCTATCGTCTTGTCGACGGCCACATAGAGAATGTAGGTCACAACCGCGCTGAACACTATCGACACGAGCGTGGCCACCACCTGTACGCCGAGCTGGTGCCAGTCGCCGTAGAGCGCGCCCTGCACGCCGTCTTCGCCCGTCACGCACCGCGTGGCAAACACTCCGGTGAGCAGCGATCCCACGATGCCGCCCATGCCGTGCACGCCGAAGGCGTCGAGTGCGTCGTCGTATTTGAAGAACGGTTTTACGACTGCCACCATAACGAAGCACACCACCGGTGTGATGATGCCTATGGCAAATGCCCCGAGCAGGTCGGTAGATCCGGCGGCAGGCGTTATGGCCACCAGTCCGGCCACCGCTCCCGTGCATGCACCCACGGTGGTGGGCTTGTTGTTGCACGTCCAGTCAATCACCATCCACGTCACTGCGGCGGCCGCAGCGGCCACATGCGTCACGAGAAGGGCGTTGGCCGCGATGCCGTCGGCACACAGGCCGCTTCCGGCGTTGAAGCCAAACCATCCCAGCCACAGAAACGACGTGCCCATGAACACCGTCGTTACGTTGTGGGGCAGTATGGCGTGTCCCTTGTCATAGTCGTCGCGGCGGCCTATCATAAGAGCCATCACGAGCGCCGACACACCTGCATTGATGTGCACCACGGTGCCGCCGGCAAAGTCGATGGCGCCCATCTGCTGCAGAAATCCGCCGCCCCACACCCAGTGGGCCATGGGGAAATAGGCTATCACCACCCAAAGAATGATGAACACCATGTAGCCCTTGAACTTTATGCGCTCGGCAAATGCACCGAGGATGAGGGCCGGCGTGATGAGCGAGAACATGCACTGGAACATGGCAAACGCCGCCTCGGGTATGCCGGTCTCAGTTATCGTATTGGGGGTGATGCCGTGCAGGAAGCACTTGTCGAAGCCGCCCATGACGGCCCAAAGCGGCGATCCGCTCTCTTTGAAGCCAGTGCCGAAAGCCCACGAATAGCCCACGGCCACCCAGAGCAGCGTCACTACACCCACGATGAGCATGGTCTGCATTATCACGCTGAGCACGTTTTTCTGTCGCACCAATCCTCCGTAGAACAGGGCTATGCCCGGAATGCTCATCAAGAGCACGAGTATTGTGGCCATAATCATCCACGCCGTGTTGCCGGTGTCGAGTGCCGTTGCTGCAAGTAATATTGTTGTCATATCCTGAAAATTCTTTTTACATTAATAATAAGTTTGCCATGCCGCCCACATGTCTGCATCGCCGCAGTCTGGTGGCGGCAAGAAATAGTTATTTTTCCTGTTCGGCGTTATACAGGGCAATGTCGCCGCGCTCGCCAGTGCGTATGCGCACGGCATCCTCAATGGGTATCACGAATATGCGGCCGTCGCCTATCTCGCCCGTGTGGGCAGCCTTCAGAATGGCATTCACGGCACGCTCCACATTCTTGTCGCGCACCACGAGCGAAACAAGTATGCGCTCAATGCTGCTCGTGTCGTAGACTATGCCCCTGTAGATGCGGCCCTGGCGCGCCTTGCCCACGCCGCGCACATCATAATAGGAGAACCATTCTATGTCGGCAGTGAGCAATGCCTGCTTCACATCCTCAAAGCGCGACTTGCGGATAATGGCTTCAATTTTCTTCATTTCTTTATTTCTTTTTGGTTTTATAAAAATGACTTTCCCTATCGTTCTGCAACTAATCGACTGCAAATTTACGACAAAATGACAAATAATACCACTTTAACTTTACAAAAACATTATCCTTGTTTCTTTTATATTTCACAATGTTCGTAAAAGTATATACTCTCATTTCAAACTGAAACCATTTTTCCTAAAAATGATTACAAATAGTAACTTAATGATTATTAACTCAAAAATTCATAGCCGAAAATATTGATTTCCGCACAAATCATTGTAATTTTGCAAGCGAACAAAAAGAAATAGTAATAAAAAGACAGTAAAGACGATAAAAATGGCAAGGTCGGTTAAATTCACAAAGATGCACGGAGCAGGCAACGACTATATATATGTAAACACGTTGGAGCACGACATCCCCGACCCGGCGGCAGCCGCAGTGAAATGGAGCGCCTACCACACGGGCATCGGAAGCGACGGTCTTGTGCTCATAGGCAAAGCATCGCCCGAGTCGGGTGCCGACTATTCCATGCGCATCTTCAACGCCGACGGCTCCGAGGCAATGATGTGCGGCAATGCATCGAGGTGCATTGGCAAGTATCTTTACGACAAGAAGCTCACCGACAAACACTCCATTCTGCTTGAAACCTTGTCGGGAGTGAAAACACTCAACCTGCACATCGGCGACGACGGCAAGGTGGAAAGCGTGACGGTGGACATGCTCCATCCCGCATTCCACGTCCCGGCACAATACGACGAAACCGCCGGCGACACGCTGTCGGCAGCGTTCCGCACGTTCCGCGGCACATTCGTGTCGATGGGCAACCCGCATTTCGTGACCTTCGTAGACGACATTCACGACATCGACATAGCAAAATACGGCCGCGTGCTCGAGCGCGACGCGGCATTTCCGCAACGCTGCAACATCGAGTTTGCGCAGACAACCGGCGACGGCAAGATACGCACCCGGGTGTGGGAACGCGGCAGCGGCATAACAATGGCATGCGGCACCGGAGCCTGCGCAACCGCCGTGGCGGCCGCACTAACCGGGCGCAGCACACGCAAGAGCGACATCGTGATGGACGGAGGCACGCTCACCATTGAATGGAACGAGGCCGACGGACATGTCTACATGACCGGACCGGCGGCATTCGCCTTCGAGGGAGAGGTGGAACTGCCCTGAACGGCACCGCACACCAGCAATGCTCACCACGCAAACCACGGCAGACACAGGCCCACGGCCACAGGCAATCTGCCGCAAACAACCCATAAAACCACAAACCACAACATGGCACTAGTAAACGAACATTTCCTGAAACTCTCCAACAACTACCTCTTCGCCGACATAGCCAAGAAGGTGAACGCCTTCAAAGTGTCGCATCCGCAGGTGCGGGTGATAAGCCTCGGCATAGGCGACGTGACACAGCCGCTCTGCCCCGCAGTAATCGAGGCGATGCACAAAGCCGTTGACGAGATGGCCGTTCAGGCCACTTTCCGCGGCTACGGACCGGAAAGAGGCTACGATTTCCTGCGCGAGGCCATCGTGAAGAACGACTTCGCGCCGCGCGGCATACACCTCGACCCGAGCGAGATATTCGTGAACGATGGGGCAAAGAGCGACACCGGCAACATAGGCGAAATCGTGCGGTGGGACAACTCGGTGGGCGTCACCGACCCGATATACCCCGTATACATCGACTCCAACGTGATGTGCGGACGCGCCGGCGTGCTTGAGAACGGCAAGTGGAGCAACGTGAACTACATGCCATGCACCGCCGAGAACGGATTTACGCCGCAGATACCCGACCATCGCGTGGACATGATATACCTGTGCTACCCCAACAACCCCACGGGCACAGTGATAACAAAGGAAGAACTCAAGAAATGGGTGAAGTATGCACTCGAAAACGACACGCTCATCTTGTATGACGCAGCCTACGAAGCATACATACAGGAAGACGACATACCCCACTCCATATACGAGATAAAGGGCGCAAAGAAATGCGCCATAGAGTTCCACAGCTATTCAAAGACGGCAGGCTTCACCGGAGTGCGCTGCGGATACACCGTAATACCTAAGGAAGTCACCGCCGTGACAATCGACGGCAAGCAGCGCGTGGAGCTCAACCACCTGTGGGACCGCCGCCAAAGCACCAAGTTCAACGGCACAAGCTACATCTCGCAGCGTGCCGCCGAGGCCATATATTCGCCCGAAGGCAAGAAGCAGATAAAGGCCACCATCGACTATTACATGGGCAATGCACGCATCATGCACGAGGCACTCACGGCACTGGGCCTGGAAGTTTACGGCGGAAAGAACGCCCCCTACCTCTGGGTGAAGACTCCGGGCGGCACCGAAAGCTGGAAATTCTTCGAGCAGATGCTCTACGGAGCAGGCGTGGTGTGCACTCCCGGCGTGGGCTTCGGACCAAGCGGCGAGGGATACATACGCCTCACGGCCTTCGGCGAACGTGCCGACTGCGAGGAAGCAATGCGCCGTCTGGCCGAATGGCTTAACAACAAGTGAGCCGCAGGGCGGCACACTCAGGATAACGAAAATACTAAGGTAAAAGAGTTTAAACAATAAAAGCTTAAAGAAACAATGGCAAATTTGAGATTTGAGGTTGTAGCCGAAGCGTTCAAGAAAAGACCCCTTGACGTGATAGCACCGATTGAACGTCCCTCGGAGTTCTTCGGAAAGAACGTGTTTAACCGCGCCAAGATGTACAAGTATCTGCCGCGCGACGTCTACGAGAAACTCGTCGACGTTATCGACAACGGCGCGCGTCTCGACCGCTCCATAGCCGATGCCGTGGCAAAAGGCATGAAGCAGTGGGCCGACGAGAACGGCGTGACACACTACACACACTGGTTCCAGCCGCTCACCGAAGGCACTGCCGAGAAGCACGACGCCTTCATCGAGCACGACGGCAAGGGCGGAATGATTGAAGAGTTCTCGGGCAAGCTGCTCGTACAGCAGGAACCCGACGCAAGCTCGTTCCCCTCGGGCGGCATTCGCAACACCTTCGAGGCACGCGGCTACTCGGCTTGGGATCCCACGTCGCCCGTGTTCATCATCGACGACACGCTCTGCATCCCCACAGTGTTCATCTCCTACACCGGCGAAGCACTCGACTACAAGGCACCGCTGCTGCGCGCACTGCATGCAGTCAACGTGGCCGCAACCGATGTGTGCCATTACTTCTATCCCGAAGTGAAGAAAGTGGTTTCAAACCTTGGATGGGAACAGGAGTATTTCCTCGTTGACGAGGGCCTCTACTCGGCTCGTCCCGACCTCATGCTCACCGGACGCACGCTCATGGGACACGACTCTGCCAAGAACCAGCAGATGGACGACCACTATTTCGGCGCAATTCCCGAGCGCGTGCAGGCTTTCATGAAAGACCTTGAAATACAGGCTCTCGAGCTCGGCATACCTTGCAAGACACGTCACAACGAGGTGGCTCCCAACCAGTTTGAGCTTGCCCCGATATTCGAGGAAACCAACCTCGCCGTTGACCACAACATGCTTCTCATGTCGCTGATGAAGAAAATCGCGCGCCGCCACGGCTTCCGCGTGCTGCTGCACGAAAAGCCTTTCGCCGGAATCAACGGCTCGGGCAAGCACAACAACTGGAGCCTCAGCACCGACACCGGCGTGCTGCTGCACGGACCGGGCAAGACTCCCGAGGACAACCTGCGCTTCATCGTGTTCATCGTAGAAACACTCATGGGCGTGTACAAGCACAACGGACTGCTCAAGGCGAGCATCATGAGCGCAACCAACGCACACCGTCTGGGCGCCAACGAGGCACCTCCAGCCATCATATCGTCGTTCCTCGGCCACCAGCTCACCGAAATTCTCGAGCACGTGGAGAACTCCGACAAGGACGAACTGTTCAACATCGCGGGCAAACAGGGCATGAAGCTCGACATTCCCGAGATACCTGAGCTGCTCATCGACAACACCGACCGCAACCGCACATCGCCATTCGCCTTCACGGGCAACCGCTTCGAGTTCCGCGCCGTGGGCTCCGAGGCCAACTGTGCAAGTGCTATGATTGTGCTCAACACCGCTGTGGCAGAGGCTCTGAAAGACTTCAAGAAGCGCGTCGACGCCCTCATCGAGAAAGGCGAAGACAAGATTAGCGCCATACTCGACGTTGTGCGCGAAGACGCCAAGTTCTGCAAGCCCATACATTTCGAGGGCAACGGCTACTCCGACGAATGGGTTGTGGAGGCAAACCGCCGCGGACTCGACTGCGAGACATCGTGCCCGAAAATCTTCGAGCGTTATCTCGACGACTCAAGCATAAAGATGTTCTCCGACATGGGAGTGATGACCGAAAAGGAACTCGAGGCACGCAACGAGGTGAAATGGGAAACCTACACCAAGAAGATACAGATAGAGGCACGCGTGTTCGGCGACCTGTCGATGAACCACATCATACCTGTGTGCACACACTACCAGAGCCAGCTGGCCAAGAACGTGCAGAGCATGTACGACATATTCCCTGCCGAGCAGGCTGCCAAGCTCACCTCGCGCAACAAGAAGATTATCGAGGAGATTGCCGAGCGCACCCAGAAGATAGAAACCGGCGTTGAAGAACTCGTAAACGCACGCAAGGTGGCCAACAAGATAGAGGACGAGCACAGCAAGGCCATAGCCTACCACGACACCGTGGCTCCGAAGATGGAGGAGATACGCTATCAGATTGACAAGCTCGAGCTTATCGTGGCCGACGAACTGTGGACGCTGCCCAAATACCGCGAGCTGTTGTTCATCCGCTAAGACATACAGTTTCATGCACAAAGGCTTCCGTCGGCGGCGCGCCGCGGCGGGAGCTTTTGCATCAGAGCAGAAGGCGTGAGCCTCTGCATAACGACAAGAGCAATCTATTTCTTTTATTGGTTGTTTAAGTTTGCTGCGGAGTGTGGTTGTGAAATCATGCTTCGCTTTGTCGTGCAGGGATTGCAACGCCGCCGCACGGCACACGCGCCGCACGCGTGCGGCAACCGGTGCACGCACCTGCTGCATGCGCCGTGCACCGCCAAGAAGCCGTGCATGAAGAGGAAACACTGCTG
>CAVDJG010000074.1:0-8558 GCA_963609005.1 Acidaminococcaceae bacterium | reverse complement strand
GTATGGAGATTAAGAAATCTGAATTTACTATATCATCTGCCAATATCAACCAATGCCCCAACGACGACAAGCCTGAATACGCCTTCATCGGAAGGTCGAATGTCGGCAAATCAAGTCTTATAAACATGTTGTGCAACCACAAGGGGTTGGCAAAGACATCGGCGACACCCGGAAAAACTCTTCTCATCAACCATTTCATTATAAACAACGAATGGTATTTGGTCGACCTTCCCGGATATGGTTTTGCAAAACGTTCGAAGACAGTGCAGAAGAAACTCGACCAGATGATCACCTCCTACATATTGCAACGCAAACAACTGGTCAACACCTTTGTGCTTATTGACATCCGCCATGCACCGATGAAAATAGACACCGATTTCATCAATTGGCTTGGCGAAAGCGGTATTCCGTTTTCCATAATATTCACCAAAGCCGACAAGCTCGGCCCGGTAAAGGCAAAACAGAATGCCGGCATCTGGATGAACTCACTCAAAGAACAATGGGAGGAACTTCCACCCTACTTCATCACAAGTTCGGAAAAGCGCATTGGGCGCGAAGAGTTGCTCGACTATATTGCCGAAATCAACAAAACGCTTGACAAATAGCCAACATCCATTTTGGGATTTTTCCCGAATACAACGCCATAACAAAATCCAATAAACACCATAATGACACCATACGTCGACGTACAGAACGTATCGAAATCTTTCGGAGCGCACATTCTGTTCAACAACATATCATTCTCCATTGCCGAGAACCAGCATATCGGATTGATTGCCAAAAACGGAACTGGCAAGACAACCTTGCTTTCTATCTTGGCAGGCAAAGAGAGTCATGATTCCGGACAGATTATATTCAAGAAGGATTTAAGGATAGGATTTCTTGAGCAGACGCCTGCATTCGACAACAACGAGACCGTGCTTGATGCCTGTTTCAACCACCATGGCGACCCGGACAAAATTCTGAAAGCCAAGCAAGTGCTCACACAATTGAAAATAAACGACCTGAACCAGAAGATGGGCGAACTTAGCGGAGGTCAGCAAAAACGTGTGGCATTGGCAAATGTCTTGATTACCGAGCCCGACATGCTGATACTCGACGAGCCGACAAACCACCTTGACCTCGATATGATTGAATGGCTTGAAGGCTATCTTTCGCGCGGAAACAGAACGCTTCTCATGGTTACGCACGACAGATATTTTCTCGACCGTGTGTGCAACATAATACTTGAGCTTGACAACAACACGATTTACACCTACAGAGGCAATTTCAAATACTATATTGAAAAGCGTCAAGAGCGCATCGATGCCACACGCGCCGAGATAGAACGGGCCAACAACCTCTACCGACGCGAACTTGAATGGATGAGGCGAATGCCGCAAGCGCGTGGACACAAGGCCAAATATCGCGAAGAAGCTTTCTACGACCTTGAGAGCAAGGCAAGACAACGCATTGAGGAACGACAGATGCGCCTGAAATCGAAGAATGTGTACATCGGTTCAAAAATCTTCGAATGCCAATATGTTTCAAAGTCATGGGGCGACAAAACCATACTCAACAATTTCTACTACAATTTCAGCCGTTTCGAGAAAATGGGCATCGTCGGCAACAACGGCACAGGCAAATCGACGTTTGTGAAACTGTTGTTGGGCGAAGTAGCACCCGATGCCGGGAAATTCGACATTGGCGAAACCGTTAAGTTCGGTTATTTCTCACAGAGCGGGCTGGAATTTGACGAACAGCAGAAAGTGATAGATGTCATCACCGACATTGCCGACTACATCGACTATGGTGGAGGCAAACACATCACCGCATCGCAACTCCTGCAGCATTTCCTGTTCTCGCCCGAACAACAACATGACTATGTTTACAAGCTAAGCGGTGGCGAGCGCCGGAAATTGTACCTTTGCACGATACTTATGCGAAACCCCAATTTCCTCGTTCTCGACGAACCTACAAACGACCTGGACATACAGACGCTTGAAGTGCTTGAAGAATATTTGCAGGATTTTCCCGGATGCGTGATAATAATCAGCCACGACCGCTACTTCATGGACAAGATAGTCGATCACCTGCTTGTATTCAACGGCGATGGCGACGTGAAGGATTTCCCTGGCAACTACACACAATACCGCGAATGGTTGTCGCTTAAGCCAAAGGCTGAAACAGAAAAGAAAGGTAGCAACGAGAAGCAAGAGAAAAAAGACTATCGCCGGGAATCGCGCCGCAAAAAGACATTCAAGGAAAAGCAGGAATATGAACGCCTGTCGAAGGAAATAACTGAATTGGAAAACGAGAAGCGTGACATTGAGTCAGCCTTGTGCGGCGGCATCCTGTCGGTTGATGAAATAACCGAGAAAAGCCGAAGGTTGCCAGTAATCAACGAACTGCTCGACGAAAAAGAAATGAGATGGCTTGAACTTTCTGAAATCAGCGACTGACAAGCCTTTCTCCGACCTTCTAATAGGTGCCATTCCCACTCTCCAAAGACATTCTGCTTTGAACTGTGAGAATGGCACCTATTCACAAACACACCGCCAACTGCACTTTCGCATATTAAAGCCCCCCTTACCACCTGCTTTTATTTCTCATTTTTAAATTATAGCACCGATATTGCGTTAACAATAGTAAATAATTGGTTAATTATTAACTTTTCAGATAACGCCATATCATGTTTTATACTACCTTTGCAACAGATAGGTTACACCTATAAAAAAGAACATTCATAGGCACAATATGAAGAAAAGAACGATTTGGATTATAGCCACCATAATGGGGCTCTCGTTTTTGGCATTGCTCTACTTGCAGTTGAAATACATCCAAGAGATGGTTGACATGAAGAAAGAGCAGTTTGACGAGTCGGTAAACAGAGCACTCTACCAAGCGTCGAGAAACCTTGAACTCAACGAGACCCTCCGCTATCTTGAAAAGGATGTCAACGAGACCGAACGCAGAGCCATACGCTGCGACTCTGTCGGAACCCGCTCTGGCAGGCCCGACGGCAGCATACAGCAGTCTCACCAATACTCTGTCACAGGCAAAGACGGCACGATATACTCTTCGTTCGAGCTGAAGACAATATCGGTAAAGCCCTCGCAAATGCCCAAGGCCATGATTCTGCACAACGACAAGAACTCCCTCTCCGAAGCATCGAAATCGTTGCAGGAAATCGTGAAAAACCGCTACATCTATCAAAAGGCGCTCCTAGACGAGGTGGTTTATTCCATTCTTTATTCGGCATCAGACAAGCCGTTGAAAGAAAGAATAAATTTCAAGCTCCTCGACCAGGACTTGAAAGCAGAGATGATGAACAACGGCATCAACATTCCTTACCATTTCACCGTATCGACACAAGACGGCCGCGAGGTTTACAGATGCCCTGAATACACCGACCAAGGCGAGGAATTCACCTATTCGCAAGTGTTGTTCAGAAACGACCCGCAATCGAAGATGGGCGTGGTCAAGATACACTTCCCCGACATGAATGCCTACATATTCTCGTCGGTAAGGTTCATGATTCCGTCGGTGGCATTCACCATTGTCCTGCTTGTGACATTCATCTTCACGATTGTCATAATATTCAGGCAGAAACGGTACACCGAAATCAAGAACGATTTCATAAACAACATGACCCATGAGCTGAAGACTCCCATAGCGAGCATATCACTTGCAGCACAGATGATGAACGACGAGTCGGTGAACAAGAGCCCGGCAATGACCAAGCACCTCACTTCTGTAATCAACGACGAGTCGAAACGCCTCAGATTTTTGGTTGAGAAAGTGCTTCAGATGTCAATGTTCGACCGGAAGAAAGCCGTTTTCAAGAAGAAGAAACTCGACCTCAACGAAATGGTGGAAAACATTGCCAACTCGTTCACATTGCGTGTGGAGCACACAGGAGGCAAGATATACACCGAGATAGAAGCCATCGACTCCACCATATACGTTGACGACGTGCATTTCCAGAACGTGATAAACAATCTGCTCGACAATGCCGTAAAATACAAGAAGCCCGACCAGCCGGTAAACATCTACCTGAAAACGTGGAACGACAACGACCACCTTTATCTGTCGGTGCGCGACACCGGTCTGGGAATAAAGAAGGAGAACCTGCGCAAGGTGTTCGACAAATTCTACCGCGTGCACACCGGAAATGTGCACGACGTGAAAGGGTTCGGCCTCGGACTGGCCTATGTAAAGAAAATCGTGATGCTTCACAATGGCGACATATCCATTGAAAGCAGCTACGGAAAAGGAACGAAATTCACAATAAAATTACCAATAATAAAAAATTAGACACATTATGGACGAGAAATTGAAAATCTTGCTGTGCGAGGACGACGAAAACCTCGGCATGCTGTTGCGTGAATATTTGCAGGCAAAGGGATACTCGGCCGAACTCTGCCCCGACGGAGACGCGGGTTACAAGGCATTTCAAAAGTCAAAATTCGACATCTGCGTGCTCGATGTCATGATGCCCAAAAAAGACGGCTTCACGCTTGCACAGGAAATAAGACAGTTGAATGCAGAGATGCCTATCATTTTCCTCACCGCAAAAACACTTAAGGAAGACATTCTCGAAGGCTTCAAAATCGGTGCCGACGACTACATAACCAAACCGTTCTCAATGGAAGAACTGGTGCTGAGAATCGAAGCCATTCTCCGCCGTGTGCGCGGAAAGAAGAACAAGGAAAGCACTGTCTACAAGATAGGCCGCTTCACATTCGACACACAGAAGCAGTTGCTTACCATCGACGACAAGCAGACAAAGCTGACGACAAAGGAAAACGAGCTGCTCGCATTGCTGTGCAGCCACGCCAACGAGATACTGCAACGCGACTTCGCCTTGAAGACAATCTGGATAGACGACAACTATTTCAACGCGCGCTCAATGGATGTCTACATCACCAAACTGCGCAAGCACCTGAAAGACGACGACCAGATTGAAATCATCAACATTCACGGAAAGGGCTACAAGCTCATAACCCCCGACGAAGACTAACCTTCCGTCATCAGAACAAACGTAAAAAGCCGGGAGTCTTGCAACTGTAATGTTGCCTGGCTCCCGGCTTTTCTTATGTGCCTCGCTCGCCTTGCAGCATCACGAAGCCCACTTCAATTCTGTCACTTTATTGTGTCAAGCAGATCCTCAACTGTCAACGTCAGTTGTTCGCCTGTCTCCATGTTTTTCAGTGTCAACTTGTTCTCGGCTATTTCAGTTTCGCCTGCCAATACCACATACGGAATGTTTTTGGCATTAGCATAAGCCATTTGTTTCTTCATCTTCACACTGTCCGGATAAATCTCGGTGCGAATGCCGCGCTCACGGCATTTTGCCGCTATCGGCAAGCAGTAGGCAGTTTCTGTTTCGCCGAAATTGATAAACAGGACCTGTGTTCCGTTTACTGCTTCACTGGGATAAAGGTCAAGACCGTTGAGCACATCGTATATTCGGTCGGCTCCAAACGAAATGCCTACCCCACTAAGCCCCGGCATTCCGAAAATGCCCGTGAGATTGTCATAGCGTCCACCACCGGTTATGCTGCCTATTGAATAGTCGAGAGCCTTAACTTCGAATATCGCACCCGTGTAATAGTTCAACCCACGGGCCAAAGTGAGGTCGAGATCCACAACATTCTGCAAGCCGCATGATTTCAGTTTGTCCAATATAAACCGGGTTTCCTCTATACCCTTCATTCCGGTTTCCGACGATTTCAGCACATCGGAAAGCGTTGACAACTTGTCGTCGTTGCTTCCTTCAAGCGCGAGTATTGGCTGAAGCTTTTCAATCGCATCCTCGGAGATTCCGTCACACCTCAACTCCTCGTTCACCTTTTCAAGTCCTATCTTGTCGAGCTTGTCTATGGCTACGGTTATATCCACGATTTTGTCGGCCTCGCCTATCATTTCAGCAATGCCGCTAAGAATCTTTCTGTTGTTTATCTTTATTGCCACACGCACTCCCAACCGTGCGAAAACAGTATCTACAATCTGCATGAGCTCCACCTCATTCAGCAAGGAGTCAGAACCCACGACATCGGCATCACACTGATAGAACTCACGGTAGCGACCTTTCTGCGGACGGTCAGCACGCCATACGGGCTGTATCTGATAGCGTTTGAACGGCAGTTGCAACTCATTGCGGTGCATAACCACATAGCGTGCAAACGGCACCGTAAGGTCGTAGCGCAAACCTTTCTCGCAAAGTTTCGGTGCAAGTCTCAAGGCATTGCGCTCATTCAGTTCCTCATCGGTTATCTTGTTGAGATAGTCGCCTGAGTTAAGCACCTTGAAAAGAAGTTTGTCGCCTTCCTCGCCATACTTTCCCATGAGCGTGTGCAACGTTTCCATTGCCGGTGTCTCAATCTGCTGAAAACCGTATAATGCATATACGCTGCGTATTGTGTCGAATATATAGTTTCGCTTTGCCATCTCCTCGGGGGAGAAGTCGCGCATCCCCTTTGGAATACTTGGTTTGTTCATCTTTTCGTTAGTTTGTTTTATATGGCGGGATTTGTATGTAACAAAACACAACCCGCTAAAAATGAATATTGTCCTCGGCGGCCGTTTTCAAAAAACCGGCCACGATTTAATTAAAAGATTGGGCCAACATTCTGTCGGCCCAATTTTATGTCAATCAGTTCCAACGTTTCCTTGTCAGAAACCGTTACCCTCTTACAATGGTCTGTTCGCGGTCGGGACCTATCGAGATAATCTTTATCGGGGTCTCGAGTTCCTTTTCAAGGAATGCGATATAGTCGGAGAATTCTTTCGGGAACTCGCTCTCGCTCGTGAATTTCGTCATGTCGGTCTTCCATCCGGGAAGTTCCTTGTAGACCGGTTCTATGCCCGTGTTGATGTCATAGGGGAAATAGTCAATCAATTCGCCGTCTTTTCTGTAAGCCACACAAGCCTTTATCGTTTCGAAACTGTCGAGCACATCGCTCTTCATCATTATGAGTTCGGTAACGCCGTTTACCATAATGGCATAACGCAGAGCCACCAAATCAATCCATCCGCAACGGCGTTCACGTCCGGTAACGGCACCATACTCATGTCCAAGGCTGCGTATCCTTGCCCCCGTCTCGTCGAAAAGCTCTGTGGGGAAAGGTCCTGATCCAACGCGCGTGCAGTAGGCTTTCATAATGCCATACACATGTCCCACCTTGTTGGGGCCGATGCCCAGACCCACGCAAGCACCGGCACAAATGGTGTTGGATGACGTTACGAAAGGATAGCTGCCGAAATCCACATCGAGCATTGTGCCCTGGGCGCCCTCGCAAAGGATGCTCTTTCCGCTACGCAACAGGTTGTTCACCTCATGTTCGCTGTCAACGATTTTGAATTGACGCATATATTCAATGCCTTCCATCCACTGCTTTTCATCGTCGGTGATGTCGTAGTCGGTAAAACCAAGCGATTGCAGTATAGCCTCATGGCGAGCCTTGTGTGCGGCATATTTTTCCTCGAAGCCATCGAAGATGTCGCCCACTCTCAAACCGTTGCGCGAAACCTTGTCGGTGTATGTCGGTCCGATGCCTTTTCCTGTTGTGCCTACCTTGCTTTTTCCTTTGGCCGCCTCATAGGCACGGTCAAGAACGCGGTGGGTGGGCATTATAAGATGTGCCTTTTTCGATATGTGAAGCCGGCTTTTCAGGTCGTGTCCGCTTTTCTCCAGTTCCTTGGCTTCGGCCATGAACAAGTCGGGGGCAAGCACCACACCGTTGCCTATGATATTCACCTTGCCTCCCTGGAATATTCCGGAAGGTATGCTGCGGAGAACATATTTTTCTCCTTCAAACTCCAAAGTGTGCCCGGCATTCGGTCCACCCTGAAAACGTGCCACTACATCATAATTAGGTGTAAGCACGTCAACGACTTTTCCTTTTCCTTCATCGCCCCACTGCAATCCGAGCAGGACATCGACTTTACCTGTACTCATATTCTATTTCTTTGATTTTTTCTTTTTAACTCCGTTCTTGCCGTTGGAAAGACGCGTCTGACATGAAGAGCAGAAGCCATATATATACAGTGTGTAGCAATCCTTGCGAAAACGTTTCAGTTTCACGTCAGAAATAGCTTTCTTTATGTGCGGCACGTCCACCTCAGTCACCTTGCCGCACACTGTGCACACTTGATGACAATGGCTTTCGTTAGCGCAGCATGCCTCATACTTGGTTCCGTTCTGGAAGCGGTGGCGTATGACCAGCCGCAGCTTTACAAACAACCGTATGGAATTGTATAAAGTGGCTCTGCTCACCACGAAATTCTGAGTTTCCAGCTTTTCCACAAGCTCATCCATCGTAAAATAAGCTCCCATACTGTAAGCCGCATCCAATATCGCATACCGTTCCGGTGTCTTACGACAGTGGTTGGCTTCCAAGTAATTTGTGAGAAGGTTCTTTACTTTTATCTTGATGTCTTGTTCCATTGCTGGCACTACGTATTCCCCACAAAGTTACATTTTTTTTCAAGAACTCTGCATATATGGTCTTAAAAAATGTCCAAATTCAGCGATTTAAGCGTGGCGGCACACATTTCGCCAATTCTCTCCCCGT
>CAVDJG010000073.1:0-8574 GCA_963609005.1 Acidaminococcaceae bacterium | reverse complement strand
GCTACGCCTACGAACCGTTCGTCTTCGGCAAGTCGAAAGACAAGGACAACCGCGAAACCTATGCCGTGGCCATGAAGTTTTTCATCATATTCACGCTCCTGGCCTACCTCGTCGTGATTGCCTACATCGACATACTGCGCTACATAATACCCAACCGCAGCTACTGGCCGGGCCTGCGCGTGGTGCCCGTGGTTATGGCCGCCGAGATAATGATGGGCGTTTATTTCAACCTCTCGTTCTGGTATAAGCTCATCGACAAGACCATATACGGGGCGTGGTTCTCGGCCGCCGGGTGCGCAGTGCTCGTTGCCGTCAACGTGATATTCGTGCCGCGCTGCGGCTACATGGCCTGCGCCTGGGGCGGAGTGGCAGGCTACGGCACCGCCATGACACTGTCGTATGTGGTGGGGCAGCGCAAGTATCCCATCAACTATCCGCTCGGCAAGATAGCCGTGTATGTGGCCATCGCTGCACTCTTCTGCTTCCTCATGAACCTCTCCAATGCACATCTGCCGCAGATGTGGGCCTTGGCGGCCAACACCGTGCTCGTGCTGATGTTCGTGGGCCACATCGTCTACCACGACCTTCCGCTCGGCAAGCTACCCGTGGTGGGCAAGTATTTCAGGCGCTGACGCCCCGTGCCGCGCCAAGACAACGACATAATCCACAACAAAAATAAGGAAAAAGCAATGAAAAAATCACTCATCCTTGCGGCCGCCGTGCTGTTCTCGGCCAATGCCGCCCATGCCGACGAAGGCATGTGGACTCTCTACAACCTGCCACAGGCGGTGTATGAGCAGATGAAATCCTACGGGTTTGAAGTGCCCTACGAAGGGCTTTATTCGGGAAAGGACGCCATAAAAAACTCGGTGGTGAACTTCTCGGGCTACTGCTCGGGCGTGGTGGTGTCGCCCGACGGCCTCGTGCTCACCAACCACCACTGCGGTTTCGAGGCAATACGATCTCACTCCACCGTCGATCACGACTACATGCTCAACGGATTCTATGCAAAGACCTACGAGGAGGAGCTGCCCAACGAGGGCATGTTTGTGCGTTTCATGGTTGACCAGCGCGACATAACGCCCGAACTCGAGCGCCTGGGCATAAAAAACATGAACCATGTGCAGCAGGAAGCACTGCTCGACTCGGTGGAGAACGCCATGCACAAGGAGACAAAGGCACGCGACAAAGACCTCATTCTCGAGATAAAGCCCTTCTACGAGGGCAACAAATACTACGCCACCACCTACCGCGAATACCGCGACCTGCGCCTCGTGTTTGCCGTGCCAAAGTCGATGGGCAAGTTCGGAGGCGAAACCGACAACTGGATGTGGCCGCGCCAGACGTGCGACTTCTCGGTGTTCCGCATCTATGCCGACCCCAAGACCAACGGTCCGGCCGACTACTCAAAGGACAACGTGCCCTTCCGCGCCGATCATTTCACGCAGGTGTCGATGGACGGCTACAAGGACGGCGACTTCGCAATGACCGTGGGCTACCCCGGCTCCACCTCGCGCTACCTCTCGAGCTACGGCATTCAGGAACGCCGCGACGCCGACAACGCACCGCGCGCACAGATACGCGGCGTGAAGCAGGAGGTGATGCTGCGCCACATGAGAGCCTCTGAGGCAGTGCGCATAAAGTATGACTCCAAGTATGCGCAAAGCTCCAACTACTGGAAAAACTCGCTCGGCATGAACAAATGCATCGACTCGGTGGGCATCGTGAGGCAGAAAGCCGACTTCGAAGACCGCATACGCGAATACCAGAAATGGACGGGCTACCTCAAAGGCAAGCTCGACTTCGACGTGATGGAGAAACTCTACGCCCGCCACTCCGAGGCCGAACGCCAGTACACGGCATGGATGGAGACATTCCGCCGCACCTCGGAATTCAACACACGAGCCATAAAGCTCGCCGTGGGCGTGACCCCGGCCAACCCCAAAGCCTCGAAGAGCAAGCAGTATTACACCTTCGCCGACAACAGCAGCGAGTGGGATGCCGACCTCGACAAGGACGTGATGGCTGCGCTCATCGACAACTACCGCCAGTATGTGCAGCCCTCAAGCCTGCCCAAGTTCTACTCCACCATAGCCTCGCGCTTCGGCGGCGATGCCCGCAAATATGTGCAGTGGCTCTACGACGAGAGCGTGATAATGAAGCCCGGAGCAAAGATTTACATCCACTCCAAGGCTCTGCGCCAAGACCCGGGCTATGAATATGGCTGCGAGATAAACAACATCGTCGATGCCATGCTGCCCCTGTTCCGCGAACTCGAAGACTCGATTGCCGAGCAGGAGAAGTATCTCTGCGACGCCAAGATACGCATGGAGCAGGAACTGCCGCACTACAGCGACGCCAACTTCACCATGCGCCTGAGCTACGGCCAGGTGGGCGGCTACCTGCTCGGAGGCGAACCATCGGGCTATTACACCGACGCCGAGTCGATCGTGCGCAAGATGGAGTCGGGCGAGCGCGGCACCGTTGACTACCAGGCCGAGCCCGTGATGAAGCAGCTCATGTCGGCCTCCGACTTCGGACGCTACGCCGACCCCGTAACGGGCAAGCTGCAACTGTGCTTCCTCACCAACAACGACATCACCGGCGGCAACTCCGGTTCGCCCATGTTCGACGGCCGCGGCCGCCTCATAGGCCTCGCCTTCGACGGCAACTGGGACTCGCTCTCGAGCGACATCTGGTTCGACCGCAAGCTGGCACGCTGCATAGGCGTCGACATACGCTACGTTGTCTATCTCATGGACAAGTGGGGACACACCGACCGATTGCTCAAAGAAATGGGCGTGAAATGACCTCGTGCTGACCACACCGCATAAAGGCTGCACGCGTGCACCGCATGCAGCACGCCCGTGAGGCAGACGCAGCACGCGTGCGCACCGCATGCCGCACGGCGCGGCCAAGCCCTGCATCGCCCCGCAGCAAAGTCTGGCCCGCCCCGCAGCAAGGTCTGGCCCGCACATTAAAAGCTATTGTTGTGCGGTAAAAACATCGCAAACAACATGTCACTTAGTGACGACCGTTGCGCCCTTGCAGGGCTTTGTGCTCAACAATTCCCGCAAACGCGCATTTGTGCGGTTGAATTTTGAACACCCTACCATACGGGGGCATCAGACAACAAGCTATACAAAGGATAAAAACAAGCCCCGGCACACCGCTGCCGGGGCTTCTGCGTTTCATGGCGCGAGCGTTGCGCAGTGCGGTGCAGGGTGGGGGGCGGCGACGGGCAGGTTGGCTTAGTGTAAGCAATGCCCGCGGGCCGTGTGGCAAAGTGCGTGAAAACGGTGCGTTGCCGTGTGATTGTGTAAATGCCGTTGTGCCGAGGCACGGCGTTGGATTTAGGCTTAAACAGTTTGTGTTACAATTTGTTTGATGCCTGTGTGCATAAAAATGTGAAAATTTCTGTGTTTGTTTGCGTGCACAATGACATAAAGTGCGGCAGAAGGTCTGATTTGAAACATTATGTAAGTATTGATGCTTGAAAGTGTCGTTTTTGTTGAAAAGCGGTAAAAATATTAAAGAATTGTTTGTGAATTTATTCAATTTTTTTTAGTTTTGCACTCTATATGGCGGTGTGGTGATTTTGCCTCCGCGCCACTGTGCATTAACGACAAAGCAGAAAGATATGAGAGTACGTGTATTGTTAGCATCCGCGTTGCTTGCCGCATCAGGACAGATGATGGCTCAGTCGGCCAACGGTTTCGGCGGACAGGTAGTCGATGACAACGGAGATCCTGTGATAGGAGCCCAGATAAGGGTGAAAGGTTCGAAGCAAGGCACCGTGACCGACATCGACGGCAAGTTCTCGTTGCCTTCGGGAGTGAAGCGCGGCCAGGAAATCGTAGTCACCTATGTGGGCATGGAGCCGCAGACGCTCAAAGCCTCGCAAGGCATGAAAGTGAGCATGCGCTCGGCCGAGCAGCAGCTCGACGATGTGCTTGTGGTGGCGTTTGGCCAGCAGAAGAAGTCGTCGTTCACCGGGTCGGCAGGCGTGGTGAAGAGCGACATTCTCGAGAAGAAGCAGCTCACCAACGTGTTCAGCGGTCTGCAAGGCGAGATTGCCGGTGTGCAGATGACCAACACGTCGGGCGACCCCACGGCCACGCCTACGTTTGCAATACGCGGCTTCGGTTCGATAAACGCCGGCACGTCGCCGCTCATCATCGTCGACGGCGCGCCCTACGACGGCGGATGGAACAACCTCAACCCCAACGACGTGGAGAACATCACCGTGCTCAAGGACGCCGCATCCAACGCCCTCTACGGCGCGCGCGGAGCCAACGGCGTGATTATGGTGACTACAAAGCGCGGATCGAAGGAAAAGGCCACGATAACGTTTGATGCCAAATGGGGCGCCAACAGCCGCGCCACGGTTGACTACGACCGCATCACCGACCCTGCCGAATACTACGAGATGTACTACCGCGCGCTCTACAACTACAACGTGCGCGACAAGGGAATGTCGGCCTACGACGCCCATGTGGCAGCCAACACCACCATGCCGCTAAGCGCCGACAAGGGCGGTTTGGGCTACATTGTATATGCAGTGCCCGACGGCGAGTATCTCATAGGCACCAACGGCCGTCTCAACCCCAACGCCTCGCTCGGCAACAGAGTGTATTACGGCGGCAAATTCTACACGCTCACGCCCGACGACTGGGTGAAGGAAGCATTCCGCACGGGTCTGCGCCAGGAATACAACATGAATATCACGGGCGGCAACGACAAGCTGTCGTTCTATGCATCGCTCGGTTATCTTAAAAACGAGGGCATCGTCTACGACTCCGACTTCGAGCGCTACACGGCCCGCGTGAAGGCCGACTACCAGGCACGGAAATGGCTTAAGGTGGGAGCCAACGTGAACTACACGCACACCGACCAGAACGACGTGGGATCGGGAAGCCAGTCGCTCTTCGACATAACCACGCGCTTCGCGCCCATATATCCCGTGTATCTGCGCGACGGCGACGGCAACATCATGACCGACGAGCACGGAAAGATGTATGACTACGGTGCCGGCGAGAACGCGGGAATGAAACGCCCGTCGAATCTGGAGCCTGCATGCAACGTGTTGCAGACCAACCACCTGAACGCCTACGACACCTATGCCAACGTGATGACGCTCAACGGATATGTTGACATAACCCCGTTGGAGGGGCTCAAGATTACCGTCAACGGCACTGTCACCAACAACGAGTGGAAAAACACCTCCACCACGCAGGCATTCTACGGCAGCACCGTGACGACAACACCGGGCGGCGAGGTGGACAAGACCAACTACCAGACGTTCACGCTCAACTTCCAGCAGATAGCCAACTACTCGCGTTCGTTCGGCAAACACAACGCCACTATCATGGTGGGACACGAGAACTACAAATACAACTACAACTACATCTACGGCACGCGCCTCAACATGTTCTCCTATTTCGGTTCGCACGAGCTCGACGGAGCCGTGAAGGAACTGCACAACGGCGGCACATCCACCGACTACAACACCGAGGGCTACTTCACACGGGGCATGTACGACTACGACGGCCGCTACTATGCGCAGGTGAGCTACCGCCGCGATGCCTCGTCGCGCTTTCATCCCGACCACCGATGGGGCAACTTCTACTCCGTAGGCGGAGCGTGGATAATGAGCAAGGAACAGTGGTTCAAGACATCGTGGATAGACATGCTCAAGCTCAAGGCATCGTGGGGACAGCAGGGAAACGACGCCATTGGCGACTACCGCTACACCGACACCTACTATCTTAGCAACTTTGACGGCGAGATTGCGTTTGTGCTCAACTCGGTGGGAAACCCCAAGATAACGTGGGAAACCAACTCCAACTTCAATGTGGGGGTGGAGTTTGAACTGCTCAAACGGCGCATAACCGGAAGCATAGAATACTTCAACCGCACCACTACCGACATGCTCAGCTACGTAAGGGTGCCCTTCTCGGGCGGCTACTCGGGCTCCTACTCCAACGTGGGCGACATGGTGAACCGGGGCGTGGAGTTTGACCTGCACTTCACACCGGTGCGCACACGCAACCTTGAATGGGTGATAAACCTCAACGCCACGCACTACAAGAACAAGATTACGAAGCTGAACCCCGACGACAAGAAATCGGAACTCGACGGACACGGGGGCTACGTGAGCACACCTTACTTCATAGGCGAGGGGCTGCCGCTGCACACTTTCCGCATGAAGAAATTTGCCGGAGTGAACGATAACGGCGAGTCGATGTGGTATATGACCGACTCCAAGACCGGCGAGACAACCACTACCACCACCTACACCTCGGCCTCGTTCTACAACTGCGGCTCGGCCGACCCGACACTCTACGGCGGTTTCAGCACGTCGCTCAGCTTCCACGGCTTCGACTTCTCGGCCACGTTCAACTATTCCTTGGGCGGAAAGGCCATCGACTACGGCTACGCCTCGCTCATGTCAAACCCCGCAATGCTGTCAACGGGACAGTCGTTCCACAAAGACCTCTACAAGGCATGGAGCGAAACCAACCGGTCGTCGAACATACCGAGGTTCCAGCTCGCCGTGAAGGACAACGACCTCAACGCCACCGGAACCACCGACCGCTTCCTCACCAACGCCTCGACGCTCACACTGCAGAACATCAACATAGGCTACACACTGCCCAAGAAATGGGTGCGCACCATTGGCTTGACCAACGTGAGGGTTTACGCCTCGGGCGAAAACCTGTATTACTGGAGCAAGCGCAAGGGCTTCGACCCGCGCAGCAGCTTCTGGGGCACATCGTCGGAAACGTCGTATTCGCAGATGCGCACCTTCACCGGGGGCATCACGGTGCAGTTCTGACACACGCGCAAACGCCGCCACGGCGGCAAAGGCAACAGTAAAACAAAACAAAAGCATACAATCATGAAAAGATATATAAGACAAACATTCCTCGCCGCCACCGCCGCGCTGACACTCGGATGCGCCACGTCGTGCATTGAGGAAACCATGCCTAAGGACAGCGCGGTGCCCGCACAGATAGCACAGGAAAGCAAGTCGCTGCAGTATCTGGCCAATTCGCTTCCGTCGTTTCTCGTGACATGGAACACCTACGGCTCCACCGATACCTACACCCAGGACTGGGGCTATCCGTGCCAGATGTACATGCGCGACGTGTTGTGCGCCGACTTCCCCATGAGCGACAACGGCTACAACTACTGGCAATACACCGAGGACGGCACCTCGCTGAGGTATGCCTACTACTACACTTACTATTATTATTACAGCTTCATAAAGAATGCCAACGGCGTGATAAAGGCCGGCAAGGAGGCCGTTGACGGCGGCAACACGGCAGCAGCACCCTATCTGGGACAGGGCTACGGCTACCGCGCGCTGATGTATCTCGACCTCACGCGGCTATACAGCTACAAGAACACCGGCGTGGCCAAGCTCGACGACGAGGCCAAGGAAAAGGGATGCCTCGACATAACGGTGCCCATAGTGAAGGAAACCACCTCTACCAGCGAGCTCTACAAAAAACCCTGCGCGCCGTTCTACACCATGTATCGCTTCATAATGACCGACCTCAACCGCGCCGAGGAGTGCCTCGACGGCTACACACGGAATCACAAGGCGTTTATGGACAAGAGCGTGATATACGGCTTGAAAACACGCCTGTGGCTTGAACTCGGCTCGCGCTTCGAGCAAAGTGCCGAAGACTTGGCCAAGCAGGTGAGCATGGAGAATGCCGACGACGGCTACGACAAGCTCGGGATAACGTCGGCCAACGACTGTTTCGCAAAGGCTGCCGAGTATGCGCAGAAGGCCATCGCGAGCGACGGCTACGCCCCGCTCACCGAAGCAGAGTGGACCGACCCGACAACGGGCTTCAACACGGCCAACAACTCGTGGATGTTCGGCACGTTGGTGAACAGCAAGGAGCAGATAAACGAACTGTATTGGTACACCTTCCTGGGATGGATGGCATCGGAAACCGACTGGGGCATGAGCCAAAGCAAGTATAATGCCTACCGCTGCATGAGCAAGGCACTCTACGACAAGATAGGCACCGGCGACTGGCGGCGCTATTCGTGGGTGAATCCCAACGATGCCGGCAAGACAACCGTGCCTTCGGGCTACCGCACCAATGTCACCGGCGCACGATGGTCGGAAATTCCCGCCTACGGAAACATCAAGTTCAGGCCAGGCAGCGGCGACCTCTCCGACGTATATACTGCCCTGATTGCCTCGCTGCCGCTCATGCGCGTGGAGGAAATGTATTTCGACTATTTCGAGGCAATAGCCCACACTCAGGGCGTGGCAACGGCCGCATCGGCCTTGCAGCAGTGGGTGAACACCTACCGCTATACCGACGGTTCATACAAATGCAACGCCACCGACATGAGCACATTCATCGACAAACTCATGGTGCAACGCCGCATAGAGCTTTGGGGCGAGGGCTTAGTGATGTTCGACTACAAGCGCCTCAACCTGCCCGTAACGCGCAAATACTCGGGCAGCAACTACGAGTCGTCGCTGCAGCTCAACTCCTATGAGGGCTACACTGCACCCTGGATGAACTACATGATCCCCGAGAC
>CAVDJG010000072.1:0-8695 GCA_963609005.1 Acidaminococcaceae bacterium | reverse complement strand
ACGGTGAGGAGCACGCAGAGTGCTCGCCGCGCAGCCTCGCACGCTTTGCCTACACCCAGTTTGCCGCAGCAGCCGACGGCGAAACCGATGCACTCGCCGACAAACTGATAACGCTCGAGCAGAAACTTCTGTTCCAGTGGCACTGGCTCAGCGACGAAGACTGGAGCCACGAGCAGCTCGACGGACTCATAGACATGGATGGAATAGACACCGACCCGGAGAAGATGATGCGCCAGGCGCTGCTCTTCAACCGCTACGAAACATTCATGCAACGCCTTGCAGCACGCTCGCTCGATGCCATGAAACCCATTCAGGGCGACCAGCTACAGGCACGCAACAACAAACGCAAGATTGCGCGCTGCGCCCGCCGTGTGGTGGCCCACCGCCGTGGCGAGGAAAACATCTGGGAACTCGACGACGAGTCGCGCCGCGAAATACTGCATTTCTCGCAGACATTCCACCGCGAATTTATGGCGGCCATTGCCGACAACTAACGGCGGCATGCGAAAAAACGGCGGCACACATGTGCCCGATGTCGGTAAAATGAGTTATTTTTGCAAACGGGCAACGCCGCAGCAACTCTGCTGCTGCGCGCCCGCACGACAACAAAACAACTACCTATGAAAAAATTCCACATCGGGCTGCTGCCAAGAATAATCATTGCCATAGTGCTTGGCATAGCCGCCGGGACAGTGTCGCCAAGCATGCCCGTGCGAGTGTTCGTAACGTTCAACGCGCTGTTCAGCGAGTTTCTCGGTTTCCTTATACCCCTGATTATCGTCGGGCTCGTGGCTCCGGCCATTGCCGACATAGGCAAAGGCGCGGGGCGCATGCTGCTCGCCACGGCACTTTTGGCCTATGGGGCTACGATATTCTCGGGCTTCATGTCGTATGGTGTGTCACAGGCTGTGTTCCCATCGCTCATTCACAGCAGCATCGACGTGTCGCAGATAGCCAAGGCCGAAGGCATAAAACCCTATTTCACGGTGAAGATTCCCGCCCCGTTGGACGTGATGACATCGCTCGTAATGGCCTTCACACTGGGCCTTGGCACCGCCGCCTTGACCGGCGACACACTCAAACGCGCGCTCTGCGACCTGCGCGAAGTGGTGACAAAAACCATACAGAATGTCGTGCTGCCGCTTCTTCCCATATATATCTTCGGCATATTCTTCAACATGACCCACTCCGGCGAGGTGACACGCGTGCTCACCGTGTTTGTGAAGATAATCGGCGTGATATTCATTATGCACATAGCGTTGCTCCTGCTGCAGTATTGCGTGGCCGGAGCAATAGCCCGCAAGAACCCCCTGCGCGCACTCGGCCGCATGATGCCGGCCTATTTCACGGCGCTCGGCACACAGTCGTCGGCGGCCACCATACCCGTAACGCTGCGGCAGACAATAGGCAACGGGGTTGACAAGGACATTGCCGGCTTCGTCATTCCGCTGTGCGCCACGATACACCTTTCGGGCAGCACGCTGAAAATAGTGGCATGCGCCCTCGCGCTTATGATGATGCAGGGCATGCCTTACAGCTTTGCCTCGATGTCGGGCTTCATCCTAATGCTCGGCATAACAATGGTGGCTGCGCCCGGAGTGCCCGGTGGAGCGATAATGGCGGCACTGGGAATACTGGAGTCGATGCTCGGTTTCGACCAGCAGGCACTTGCCCTCATGATTGCACTCTACATAGCGATGGACAGTTTCGGCACGGCATGCAACGTCACGGGCGACGGTGCCCTGGCAATGATTATCGACCGCATGTTTGCCCGGCACCGCTGACAACGGCGCGGTGCAGGCACACTTTGGTGCGCAGCAGGCTGTATACAACAATCCTTATCCACACACTGTTTTTCCTTTCCTTTGCATATACCACAACATGCAAAAGCCTCGTTTTGTGCATGTTTTGCGATTTTCCGAAAGTCAAATGCGGAAAAACGAAAGGCTTCGGCAGCAAAAACAAATAATTTTGCGACCGAAAATAAAACAATCTAAACTATTACTCTTATGACATTATTAATGATAGTAGAGCTACTTGTGGTATTGGTAGCATTGTGGATAGGAGCCCGCTACGGCTCGCTTGCACTCGGTGCAATTTCGGGAATAGGGCTTGCCATTCTTGTGTTTGGATTCCAGCTCAAGCCTGGCAACCCTCCCACCGATGTCATCTATATAATAATAGCCGCCGTGACATGCGCCGGAATGTTGCAGGCCTCGGGCGGAATGGACTGGATGATACAGATTGCCGAGCGCATATTGCGCCGCCACCCGGAGCGCATCACAATCCTCGCCCCGTTCACCACATTCATTCTCACCGTGCTTGTGGGCACAGGCCATGTGGTCTACACGCTCATGCCCATCATCTGCGACATCGCACTGAAGAAGGGAATACGCCCGGAGCGTCCGTGCGGCATAGCCAGCATAGCCTCGCAGATAGGCATAACGTGCTCGCCGATAGCCGCCGCCGTAGTGGCATTCTCAACAATAAGCATCGACAACGGCTTTCATGTGAGCAACGTGCAGATTATTCTTGTCACCATACCGGCCTGCATCGTCGGCATATTGTTTGCCGTTGCCGCAAGCTGGAACCGCGGCCTTGACCTCGACAAAGACCCGCGTTTCCTTGCAAAGATAAAAGACCCCGTACAGCGCGAATACATCTACGGCAACACTGCCACCACGCTCGACAAGAAAATAGCACCCGAAAGCAAACGCGCCGTCTACATCTTCCTCGCCGCTCTCACGGTGATTGTAATCATTTCGGTGGCAAGCATGGCCGGATGCAACCTTCTGCCCAGCTACAAGTCGGTGCAGGTGGTTGCCGGAGCACCCGAGACAATAACGCTGGCCAACGGTGTTACCGAAACGGCAAAGCAGTTGGCCAAGGCCGGAGTGGTTATGGCCGGAGTGACTGAAGCCGTGCAGAAACCGCTCGCAATGAACATTGTGATACAGATTACGATGATTACCGCCGCCGCGCTGATGATTGTCTTCTGCAAGGCAAAGGCAAAGAAGGCCGTGGGCGGCGCAGTGTGGCAGAACGGTATGGTGGCCGTTGTGGCAATATACGGCATAGCATGGATGAGCGACACCTACTTCTCCAACTACCAGCCTGAGATACAGGCCATGCTCACCGACCTTGTTAAAGCCTATCCATGGACTATCGCGTTGGCATTCTTCTTCGTTTCGGTGCTCATCAACTCGCAGGGAGCCGTCGTAGTGTCCATGCTTCCGCTTGCCTACACGCTCGGCATCGAGGGTTGGGTGCTTCTCGGCGTGATGCCTTCGGTTTACGGATATTTCTTCATCCCCAACTACCCGTCAGACATTGCCACGGTGAATTTCGACCGTTCGGGCACCACTGTCATAGGCAAATACCTTCTTAACCACTCGTTTATGATGCCCGGCATGGTGCATGTAATAACTTCTACAATCGCCGGATTGGGCATAAGCTACGTCTACCATTTCGTGTTCGGACTGTATTGAAACGGCCATAACTAATGTTTTAGATAACGATTGGCGGAGACTCCCAGCCTCGCGACCTCAAAAGTCGCCGATGGCCGGTGGTCTCCGCCGTTTTTTCTGCCGTGCGGCCACATAGCAACTGCTGTCATGTCGCCACAGAAATGCGGTGCTTTTATATGCCTGCTCTGCCGTCAGTATTCGCTCGGTACAACGCCAAACTGCTTTTTGAAAGCCACTGAGAAATGGGCTGCCGTGCCGAAACCGGTCATCGCCGCCACCTCTGAAACGTTGTATGTGCCCTCATGCAGCAACTGTGCAGCCCGATTGAGCTTGTATTTGCGGAAGAAAGCGCCGGGGGTGTCGCCCGTGAGCTGCTTCAGCTTGTAGGTGAATTTCGACTGGCTTATGAGCAAGTCATGGCACACGGTGGGCACGTTAAGTTCCTGTTCGGCGGCGCGCTGCTTCATATAGCGGTAGAGGTCGTCCATAAACCGGCGGTCTTCGGCCGACAACTGGTCGGCCACGGCTTCGGTTTCGGTGTTCTCACCCAGTTTGCGGCGCAGCGAGAGTGCGTTGTCGAGCTGCGACTTGACGAGAGCACGCAGATAGGCGGGGTCGAAAGGCTTGGTTACATAAGCCACAGCCCCGAGCGAAAGACCGCCCACCTGTTCGCTCATGTCGGCCTTGGCAGTGACCATCACCACCGGAATGTGGCTTGTCATAAGGTCGGATTTCAGCCGGCGGCAGAACTCATAGCCCGACATGTCGCCCATTACCACGTCGCTTAAGATTATGTCGGGAGCGATAGAGGCAATGTCGTCGAGCGCAGCCTCGGCCGAATAGCGGTTCTCCACCACATAGTCGGCGGCGAAAATCGAGCGTATATACTGCGCCACGTCGATGTCGTCGTCCACGATGAGTATCTTCGTCTTTTCCCTCGGCACGCATCCGTCGGCCTCAGAAAGGTTTTCGTCTACGGGCAGTTGCAACGTGTCCTGAGGTTCGGCGGCACGTTCATCGTCGGTGTAGAAGTCGCCATCGATTGGCAGACTGAACGTGAACTCCACGCCGCCGCATCCTTCTCCTACATTGGCCACGCCAATATCGCCGTGGTGCAACCCCACCAGACGCTTCACATAATACAGTCCTATGCCCGTGCCCCAGCCATAGCGGTGTCCGTTTTGGGCATCGGCGAGCTGGTAGTAGCGCTTGAACACGTCGGCAAGACGGTCGTTGTCGATGTGCGACCCGCTGTTGTACACCTTCACCGTGAGCTTCCTCACTCCGCTGTCGATGCCGATGGCGGCCGAAATGTCAATCGTTCCGCTGTCGGGCGTGTGCTTCAAGGCGTTGGTGAAAAGGTTGCTCAGTATCTTCTCGAGCTTGTCGGTGTCAATCCATGCAGTGTAGTCGCCATCGTCAATACGCACATTGAGCGTTATGCCGCGCACCCGAGTCGACTCGCAGAAGGCGTTGGCCATTGAGCGTATCTCGGCTGCCGCGTCGGCCGAACGCACCTTAAGCCGCAGCGCATCGGTCTCGAGTTGGTTAAAATCGAGCATCTGGTCGATGAGTCTCAGCATGCGGTTAACGCTCATGCACACGCGGTTGAGTGTGGTTTGAACTCTTTCGGGCAGCGTAGTGTCAACCCGGAGCGAGAGCAGCGGACCCGCGATTATCGTGATGGGATTGCGAAATTCGTGCGAGATGTTGGCAAAGAAGTTCATGTTCATCTCGTTGGCCCGCCTCTCACGCTCACGTTCATTGTGCTCATTGAGCAGTTGCAGACGGTTGGTGCGTATGCGCAAATAGAGTCGGTTTATATGGAAAATCAGCAGCGCGAGGCACACGGCATAGAGCAACCACGCTGCCGGCGATGCCCAGGGAGCAGGCCGCACCACTACAACCACGCTGCGTTCGGCGAGCGGAGGGTGTGCCGGCGATGTCACGACACGCAGTCTGAACGTGTATTTTCCGGGCGCGAGGTTGGCATACGAAGCCTTGTGCTTGTAGGTGGGAGCACTCCATTCCTTGTCGAGCCCGTCAAGACGGTACTGGAACATGAGCGACGACCGGCGGCTGTAATTGGGATAAAAGAAACCGAACTCAACGTTGTTCTCACTGTGCGACAACGTGTAGCGCGAACCGTCGGCTATGCTGTCGTTCACAACAAGACGCTTGCCCGAGGCAGTGATCACTCCCATGTAGTGTATGCGCAGCCGTTGTGCTGCCCCGACATTGCCGCGTCCAGCCGCAACGGGCACAAACTTGCAGCCGTCGGAGCAGCCGAACACGATGTCGCCGTTGGGCGCAAGGCATATTGAATTGTCGAAAAACTGCCTGTTCAAACCGTTCTGGCTCGACGAAACAAGACTGTTCATTAGCACAGCCCCGGTGTTGGGCCGATAGCATGTGGCGTCTTTCAGGGTCGTAATCCACAGTTGCCGCAGGCTATCCTCGGCCAAAGCCTGTATGTGAACGTCGCTCACTACTGGCACGCCAACAACCCGCCGCCGCGCCATGTCGAGCCGGTAAAGTCCAGAACGCTTGGTGCCGAGCCACACATTGCCGCGAGAATCCTGGCGCACAAAGGCCGGATCGACATTGCCGGGCGGCAGTTCGCCCGACACACGAAGATCGCGTACGATGCCGCTCTTGGGGTTGAACAAGGCAAAATGCATGTTTTTCATGAACAGGACAATGTTTCCGTCGGCAAGCAAGGCAAGCTGCGTTTCCTCGTCATACCATTCCGACGGCACGCTTATGCGCCCGACATCTGATGCCCCGAACATGTGTTTCATCAAATATCCGCCGCTGCAGCTCACATAAATGCACCCATCTGCACACACGCCCGAACCAAGATGCACTCCCGCACCGCCGTTCTTCGCCGTGCCGCCAACTACACGTGTCGTGCCGCCCGACACTTCGCAGCACAGCAGGCGGCGGTTGCCCACAAGCCACACACGGCGGTTGTCGAGCCTGACGATGCCGTTTAGCTCCTGCCGTTCGCCGAAAAGTCGGTCGTAGAATATATAGTTCTGCCGGTCGGTGGTGGTGTCATAGGTGTACAGACGGAGTGTGGTTCCGGCAAGAATATGCTGCCCCACGGTGGCCAGACAGGTCACGTCGCGCCCCTCGGTAACGTGTGCCAGGACATTGTCGTTGGCCATTTTATAGGCCGTCTGGTTGTCTGACAACACCTGATAACCGGCATTTCTGAACCCAACCCAAGTGTTGCCGTCGGCATCGCGGAACGTGGCCGACACCAAATCCTGCGGTTTTGCCAGCACCACCGGATAGCGGGCCGTGGCGGGAAGAGCCGCACTTGGTTGCGGACGGAGAAGACTGCACAGAGCAGTGTCGGCCGAAACGTCGCTCACCCGGCCTGCGCTCACGAGATAACAACGCTTTCCGTCGCCTGCCACCACCGCCCCCCTGTCGTCTGACTGAGGTGCGTCGGCAATGTGCACGATGTTGCCGTGGGCATTGGGCAGCTTTACCCGGCCAAACCGGCAGCCTCCCTCGTAACGCGCAAGTCCGTTCTGCGTGCCAATCCACATGCGTCCCGTGCGGTCGCGGTGCAGCACGTTTATGTAGTCGTCGGGCAGTGCCGTTGTGTCACGCGAGTCGTGCGAGAACTGTATGAAATTGTCGCCGTCATACACATTAATGCCTGCCGATGTCCCAATCCACACCAACTGGCATTTGTCTTGGGCTATTGTCGTGACATTGAGCGACGACAACATGTAGTCGGCAGAGCAGTGTTTGCCCACCGGATCGAGCTTTGCGGCGGTGCGCCAACGTCCGGGACTTGCCGCATATTGCGCCGCAAGCAAGCAGAACACCGCCGCTGCGACGACCAGAACAATACGTTGTTTTTTCATTTGAAAGATTTCAGGTGTCAGCACGCCTCACTTCGTTATGGCGGCGAGATAGTCATAATGGTTTCCTTCGGCCACGAGAGTGCATTTCATGCCACACTCGGCAGCGGCCGAGGCAAGCAGTCCATAGTCGGCATAAAGCCAGTCGAATGGTTGTCCCGACACGTTGCGGTAGGTCATACGGTAGTCCACCTCGCCATAATAGCGTCCCTGCGGAAAGTCGAACGAGCCGTCGCCGTTGTCGTAGACATATTTCAAGTCGCTCGAGTCAACCAATAGTTGCCCTCCACTTGCAAGCAACTGGCCAAGCCGCAGCAGCAGTTGGCCGAGCCGCGAGGCACGTCCGGCAATGCCAGTGCCGTTCATTAGCAGCATTATTGTGTCGTAGCTGCCCGTGAGTTCAGGGTCGAAGATGTTGCGGCAAGCCACATTGTGCACCCCGCGCAAGCGCATTGCCTCGCAGGCAAGCGGCGAGATATCGATGGCAGTGACATCTATTCCGGCATCTTGCAAGGCTATGGCATGGCATCCTGCCCCCGCGCCCACATCCAAGGTGCGCCCCCGTGCCATGCCGAGAGCACGGCGTTCGAGCGGCGGCATGGTGTCGGCCGTGCGGAAAAGATGCGGCACGGGCATCTCGTCGTCGTCGAACATCGAAGATGACACACGCAACTTTGCGGCGCGCCCCGTCTTCTGATATTCGAGAATGGCAGCCCCCATCGGGTCGTGCAAAGCATTTAATGTGCTTTTATCGGTATGTTGTTTTTCCATTTCCGGCAGCAGATTGTTTCAGTTTTCAAATTGTTGCGGTGGGGCAAGATGCCTTGTCGGGCGGCTATTCCATGTCGATTGTCATGTTCACGTTGTCCACGGTCACTTTCTTCCACAGTCTGAAGAAATCGATGCCGAGCCGTCCGTAGCCTACGGTGAGCGCATTGCCGGTAGACATGGCCGACACCGGCACATTGCCGAGGGCGAATGTCTTTCCGCCGACAGAGAGCTTCACTTCGGGCAGACGGAACACGCTGTCGTAGCCCACGCCGCCATATCCGGCCGATCCCACGATGTCCCAATGCCCGTCGCGTGCCACTTCGGCACTGAAATCATGGTAGAAGGCATTGCCGAACATGGTGTCGGGCGTGCCCGTGTCGAGTGTCAATGCTATGCTGCGGCCGTCTTTCACGGCCTCAACCATGGGTGTGTTGCGCATGCACATGTTGGGGATGCGGTGCTGCGGCTGCGACTTGCGCGTGAGGGTTATGCTGTTGTCGGCGAAGCTCACGGCACACTTGCCGAACTGCCGCAGCAGCGGTTGGCCCAAGATGATGCTGAACGACGACATCACTC
>CAVDJG010000071.1:0-8699 GCA_963609005.1 Acidaminococcaceae bacterium | reverse complement strand
AACAACGGCGCGCGCTACTGCGACGAAGGATTGGCCGAAGCACATGGCGGCTATTACACGCAGGATGAACTGCGATCGCTGGTGGCCTATGCAGCCGAACGCGGCATAACGATAGTGCCCGAAATAGAAATGCCGGGACACTCCGAGGAAGTGCTCACGGCCTATCCCGAACTGTCGTGCACGCACGAACCCTACAAGCAGGCCGATTTCTGCCCGGGCAGCGTAGCCACCTACGACTTTCTCGAGAACGTGCTCAAAGAGGTGATGGACGTGTTTCCCTCACACTACATACATGTGGGCGGCGACGAGGCTGCAAAGAAGTCGTGGCCCGAATGTCCGCTCTGCCAAAAGAAGATGAAAGAACTCGGCATTGACAACGTTGACGGATTGCAGGCTTATCTCATAGCCCACATGGGCAAATTCCTCAGCGCACACGGCCGACAGCTCGTGGGATGGGACGAGGTGATAGCCGGAAATCTTGCCAAGAACACCACCGTGATGGTGTGGCGCGGCACCGAATATGCACACGAAGCCATAAAACACGGCTACGACGTGGTGCTCTCGCCCGGTGGCTACTGCTACCTTGACGGCTACCAGGACGATCCGCACACGCAGCGCGAGTCGATAGGCGGCTACCTTCCGCTTGAAAAAGTCTACTCTTATGTGCCGGGAAGCGACCTGCCCGAGAACGAACGACAGAAGATAACGGGCGTGCAGGCTAACCTGTGGGCCGAATACATTCCCACATGCGAGCACGCCGAAACCATGCTCTATCCGCGCGCACTGGCCATAGCCGAGATTGGTTGGAACGGCACCAAGACCAAAGACTATCCCGAATTCAGGCAGCGCGCTCTGCAACAGATAGAAGAACTGCGCAAAGACGGCGTGGCCACGTTTGACTTGAAGAATGAAGCCGGCGAGCGAAAACTCGCAAAAACCGGTGTGGCAAACAAGGCGAAAGGCGCGAAAGTGACCTACAACAAACCATACAACGACAAATACCGCGCGGCTGGCGACGCGGCCCTCGTCGACGGTAAATGCGGCGGATGGGCTTTCGGCGACGGCGGATGGCAGGGATTCATAGGCGACGATTGCTTCGACGTGACCATCGACCTGGGCAAAGCAATGAAGATTTCGTCGGTGGCGGCCGACTTCATGCAATGCTGCGGGCCCGAGATTTTCTTCCCGTCAAGATACACCGTGCAGTTGAGCACCGACGGGACAAACTTCACCGACGTGCTTGACAAAGAATATGAATCGGAAAAAACCGACCTGCCCGAGATAAAGATGTATGCATGGAAAGGATCGTCCACTGCCCGATACATACGCGTGAAGGCCAAGCCAAGCACCTTCGGCGGATGGATTTTCTGCGACGAAATAGTGGTGAAGTAAATCACGACACCCACATATATATCTGCACCGGATGGCAAGAATGCCTCCGGTGCAGTTTTTTTATATTGGTGTGTGGTAAAAAAAAATGCAGAAAGGGTGAACTGGAAGTTCACCACAACGCACCTGCCGAAATTGCATTTTAACACATTTCACAGCTTGCAGAATACTGTTTTAGCAAATTTTCATACAAAACATTTGTCGATTTCGTTATAAAGGCGTACATTTGTCAACATCAATCAAACCAAACCTAACAACCTAAAAAACCACACCCTATGCACGACGACATAATAACACTGAACGCCAACCCGGTGGTGCGCGCGCTCAACAAAAGGCCCAGCCAATTCACAAAAGCCGACATAATAAGTTATGTAAGCCAGAACGACATACGCATGGTGAACTTCATGTATCCCGGCGGCGACGGAAGGCTGAAGACACTCGGCTTCACCGTCAACTCACTGCAATATCTCGACACCATACTCACATGCGGAGAGCGCGTTGACGGCAGCAGCCTCTTCAGCTTCATCGAGGCCGGAAGCAGCGACCTCTATGTGTTGCCGCGCTTCTCTACGGCGTTTCTCGACCCGTTCTCCGAAATTCCCACGCTGTGCATGCTGTGCTCGTTCTTCGACAAAGATGGCCAGCCGCTCGCATCGTCGCCCGAACACACGCTCGTGAAGGCCACGCGTGCGTTCAGCGAAGTCACCGGCATGGAGTTCCATGCAATGGGCGAGCTCGAATACTATGTGGTGAGCGTGTCTGAAAACAAGTTCCCGGCCGTTGACCAACGCGGATACCACGAGTCGGCACCGTTTGTGAAATCGGGCGACTTCCGCGCACGCTGCATGGACGCGATAGCACGCTGCGGCGGACAGATAAAATACGGCCACTCCGAAGTGGGCAACTTCTCGGCCGACGGTCTGTGCTACGAACAAAACGAAATTGAGTTTCTGCCCGTGCCCGCACTCGAAGCCGCCGACCAGCTCACAATAGCCAAATGGATTATACGCAACATGGGATGGCGCGAAGGCTACGACGTGACATTCTCGCCGAAGATTGTTACCGGCAAGGCAGGGTCGGGACTGCACATACACATGAAGATGACCAAAGACGGCAAGAACATGATGACCGAAGACGGAAAGCTCAGCGACAACGCACGCAGGATGATTGCCGGAATGATGAAACTGGCCGGAGCTATAACGGCATTCGGCAACAAGAACCCTCTGTCCTACTTCCGCCTTGTGCCGCACCAGGAGGCTCCCACCAACATCTGTTGGGGCGACCGCAACAGGTCGGTGCTCGTGCGCGTGCCGCTCGGGTGGACAGCCAACCGCGACATGTGCCGCGCCGCCAACCCGACAGAACCGGCCTCGCACCCCGACACCACCGGCAAGCAGACCGTGGAGATGCGATCGCCCGACGGTTCGGCCGATGTCTACCAGCTCATAGCAGGGTTGTGCGTGGCCTGCCGGCACGGATTTGAAATGGACAACGCGCTCGACGTGGCCGAAAAAACCTACGTCAACGTGAACATACACGATGCTGCCAATGCCGACAAGCTCGGCAAACTGTCTACATTGCCCGACTCGTGCGCCGCCTCGGCCGACGTGCTTGAACGCCAGCGCGATGTGTTTGAACGGCGCGGAGTGTTCTCGAAGGCGATGATCGACGGCATCATAGCCCAACTGCGCAGCTTCGACGACGTGGGACTGAGAGCACGTGCCGAAAGCAACCACAGCCTGGCCGAACAGCTCGTGCGCCGCTATTTCCACTGCGGATAATGACATGACAACCCAAACGCGCACTGCCCCAACAGCAAGAAAGAGCAGTGCGCGCTTTTTTTGCGCGTTGCTTGCCACGTGCTCCGTATGCAACACGCGCGTGCTCCGTATGCCGCACGCACACACACCAAACGCCGCACGCCCACGATTAAGGCTTTGCTGATGTTACGCTATGCCTTTTTTAGGCGACAATCAGTGTCTGTTTGCGCACACATTGCGCCGTAAATATTTCCGTTTGCTTACTATTTCGGGTTTTACATTGATTTTATTTTCAATGCAACACCTATTACATTAATTTTGCAAAACACATGGGGCATGCATCACGCAGCATGCCTACTGACAGAGAGTGCAACAATAAAAATCTGAATTATGGACAGCATATTGTCGCGGTTTGACAGTATTTCACTCGACGAGATGAGCGGCATCAGACTGATGAACCGCACCGACACCAAGTTTGTGACATCGGCACAAATGCTCATGAAGATGCTGGAAATGGCCTCTGAGGAATATCTTGTGCAGGAAATAGGTGGTCGTCGCAACATGCTCTACTACACAGTGTATTTCGACACTCCCGACTTCACGTTCTACAACACCCACCACGACGGCCACTGCAACCGCCAGAAAGTGCGCTTGCGGAGCTATGTGGAGTCGCACCTGAGCTTTCTCGAAGTGAAGACAAAAGACAACCACGGACGCACACGCAAGAAACGTGTGGGAGTGGAAGCCCCTGCATCGAGCCTGCGCACAATGAGCCTCGACTGCGGGGCCGACTTTCTCGCCGCGCAACTGCGCGTCGATCCACACGCACTCAGCCAGAAGATAGAAAACCGATTCAACCGCATCACGCTCGTAAACAAGGCCCGCACCGAACGGCTCACCATCGACACGCAGCTCGAGTTCAACAACCTCGACACCGGACGGCGGCTTTCGCTCGGCAATACGGCCATAATCGAGCTGAAGCGCGACGGCCTGCAACCGTCGCCAATACTCGGCATTCTGCACGCACTGCACATAAAACCGTGCGGATTCAGCAAATACTGCATAGGCGAGGCACTCACCAATCCCGACCTGAGACAGAACCGGCTGAAGCCGCGCATACGCAAGATAAAAAAGACAACGGGCGAGACGCTGACACCGCAACAGCCCGCACACACAACATTAATATAAAAGAGAAATCATGGGAATTACTGAATTGTTCAACCTCCAACCGTTCGACACGGCCACATTCGTGCCTATGCTCATGCGCTTCGCGTTCAGCACCCTGTCGGTGGGACTGCTCGTGCGCTGCCTTTACTATCCCAAGAGCCGGCGGCGCGACTATTATTTCACCTTCATGCTCATATCGGTGAGCGTTTTTCTGCTCATCTATCTGCTCGGAGGAGTGAAGATACGCGTGGGATTTGCCCTCGGCCTGTTTGCCATCTTCGGCATAATACGCTACCGCACCGAGTCGATGCCGGTAAGAGAAATGACCTATCTGTTTGTCATCATAGCCATGTCGGTGATAAACGCACTTGCCGACGGGCTCAGTCTGGCCGACATCATCACCGTCAACGCACTGTTCCTGCTCACGGCATGGGCATTTGAAAAGGTGCGCATGAAGGATGCCATGACCGAGAAACTCATACAGTATGACCGCATAGAACTGATTAAGCCCGAGCGGCGCGAGGAGCTTATAGCCGACCTTAAAGAGCGCACCGGGCTCGACGTGCAGCGCGTTGACGTGGGAGGCATCGATTTCCTGCGCGACATGGCCATGGTGAAAATATACTATCAGGACGAACCCGACAACACGGCCAACCACCAGGTGAAACTGCGCCGCGACGAATATTAACCACAACCAAGGCAAGGCATGAAACCAATACACGCAACACTGCTGATGGCTGCCGCACTCGCAGCCGCCGGGACATGCCGCGCCCAGAATGCCGACTTCGGCATCTGGACCGACATCGGGGCAGAGAAAAAGATAAACAAGAAATGGAGCGTGGAGGCCGAAACAAGTCTGCGCACACGCGACAACACCTCGAAAATTGACAGGTGGAGCATAGGTGCAGCCGCCAACTACCGCATAACGCGGTGGCTGAAGGCCGGGGCCGGCTACGATTTTCTGCTCGACAGGCGCGAGACAAGCCTCAGCTACCACGCCGACGGGTCGGTGAACAAGATAACGCCGGCCTTCTCGCAACCGCGACACCGACTGCATGCCGACCTCACGGCAAGCGTCAAGGCCGGGCGATTCGGCTTCTCGCTGCGCGAACGCTACCAATACACGCTGCGCCCAACGTCGCACAACCGACGCTACGACACCGACACAGGCGAGTGGAGCGACATGAAGAGCAAGTCGTCGCACATATCGCGCACACGCCTCAACATCGAATACAACATCAGGCACTGCCCGCTCACGCCGGGCATAGGCGGCGAACTGTTCTGCGGCAAAGGCGGAGTGCAGAAATACCGCCTCACCGTGGGCACCGACATAAAGGTTGACAAGCACAACATCTTCACCGTGTGCTACCGTTTCCAGGACGTGACGGCAACCGACGACGACGGCAACGACAACATGCACATACTGGGAGTGGGCTACACGCACAAGTTCTAAACACACCGGAACACTATGGACAAGCGCATCACAACATTCATAATAGCCGCCGCTGCATGCCTGACGGCATGCCAATCCGACAGCATCTACGACTTCATCGACAACGAAACCGACGGCAACGAGGCTACATTCGGCACGGGAAACCCTGCATCGCTCGGCGAACTTGCCACTTTCGACGTGGCCACAGACACCACGGCTTTGGCCGAAACCGATGCCGTTGACCGTAACGACGGCGACTACATAGAAAACAACAAGTTCACACGCCACGTCAGCATAACGTTCAATGGAAGCTCGGCAAGCGCCGGCGGCAGCGTGGCGGGCGTGAACGTGACCTGCAACGGGGCCGACGTGGTGGTGAGGTCAACCGCGAAAAAAGTGAAATACACCGTTGCCGGAACCACCGCAAAGGGCAGTCTGAAGATATACAGCACCAACAAATTTGCCATGGAACTGTCGGGGACATCGATAACCAACCCCACCGGACCGGCAATAAACATTCAGACGGGCAAACGCTGCTACCTCGTCGTGGCCGAAGGAACAACCAACACGCTCGCCGACGGCACTTCCTATGCCGAAACCGACAACGGCGAGGCGGCCAAAGCCACCCTCTTCAGCGAGGGCGAACTGCTTTTCAGCGGCAGCGGCAAGCTGCGCATCTACGCCAACTGCAAGGCGGGCATACGATCCGACGACTATATTCTGTTCCGTCCAGGCAACAACATCTTCGTAAAGGCAACCGCCGGCAACGGCATCAAAGCCAACGACGGCATATACATTCGGGGCGGAGCCATCAACGTGGAGACTTCGGCCCCGGCGGCAAAAGGCATCACAAGCGGTGCATTCATCGACATTACGGGCGGACGCACCATATCGACGACAACGGGCAACGCCCAACCCGACGACGGGGGCGACGATGCCAGCAGCGCAGCCGCACTGAGTGCCGACAGCACACTGATCATAAGCGGCGGACAACTGCTGTGCAAGAGCACCGGCACGGGAGGCAAAGGCATCAACGCCAAGCAACGGATCGACATCGCGGGAGGCACTGTGCGCGTGGTGACAACGGGCACACGATATGTCAGCGGCGACATCACGGCATCGCCAAAAGGCATCAAGGCCAACGGCAGCATAACCGTTTCGGGAGGCGACATCATGGTGCGTGCCTCGGGAGGCGACGGCGCAGATGGCATGGAAAGCAAGGCTTCGCTCACGATAACGGGCGGAACAATGCGCCATTACTGCCACGACGACGCACTGAAAGCCGACAGCACCATAACGGCCAAGGGCGGAACGGTGTTCGCCTACTCCACCCACGGCGACGGAATAACCGCCGGAACGGCATTCACAATGCATGGTTCCACCGTGATTGCGTGCGGCGCCACATCGCCACACTGCGGCATAAAATGCCCAAGCAACGCTCTGCTTGCAAACAGTGGCACACTTCTCGGAATAGGAGGAGGCACGGCCGTGCCGTCGGCCACGGCTTCACTGCAGCCGACAGCAATAATAGGCCGGTGCACATTCGACATCGGCAGCACGGTTGCCATGACATCGGCCGAGGGCAAAACCATGTTCGCCTTCGCCCTGCCACGCCGCTACACCAACTGCAACGTGCTGTTCTCGTCGCCCGACCTTACGGCCGGAACAACCTGCCGGCTGCTCTCCGGCGCGACAGCAAGCGGCGGAACACAATTCTGCGGTTTCTACTCCGATGCCACTACAAGCGGTGGCAAGGAGGAAGCAAGCGTGGAAATAACGTCGAAACTCAACACCGTGCGTTTCGACGGAAAAACCGAATAAAAGCGAGGCAAACCATAGTACATTCGTCGGCAACCGCCAATGCCACATAAAGAAACAACCGCCAATGTCATTTTTTCGGCACCGCAAAAACACTAATAACCGATGTTTTGCGTTATGTCTATTATAGACATCTATATGAAAAACGACAATAACTTCGGGCATGTGCTCAAATACGCCGGTTTGTTTGGCGGTGTGCAGGGGCTTGGCATACTCATTAACCTGGTGCGCAACAAGTTTGTGGCCGTGTTGCTCGGTCCTGCCGGCATGGGGTTGACCGCACTGTTCAACTCCGCACTCACGTTCTTTGCACAAGCAACCAACCTCGGCATATCGTTCAGTGCCGTGCGTCACCTGTCGGAGACATTCGAGAGCGGCGACAAAGAAGCCATAGAACGCATCGTGGCAACGGTTAGGGCATGGAGCATGCTCACTGCTTTGGTGGGAATGGCAGCGTTTGCGATGGCCTCACCACTGCTCTGCCGCTTCTTTTCACTCAACGGCCACACCACCGATTTCGTGCTTTTGTCGCCCATCGTGGCCATGACCGCCATCACGGGAGGCGAGACTGCCATACTGAAAGCGGTGCGCCGGCTGCGTGCATTGGCCGTAGTGCAGTTTGGTTCGGTAGTTGCGGCCACAATTATATCGGTGCCCGTGTATTGGGCCTACGGCATGGCAGGCATCGTGCCTGTGCTTCTGTTGCTTGCACTGGCCACCACATGGCTCACGGCACACTACTCACTCGCCCTTTTTCCAATAAAACTACGGCATGGCTACAGCAACTCACTCGGCAGAGGACGCGACATGCTGCGCCTCGGCATGGCCTTTATCTTGGCCGGAATAATGGGAAGCGGAGCCGAAATGGCCATACGGTCGTTTCTCAACGCGAGTGCAAGTCTTGATGCAGTGGGACTTTACAACGCCGGCTACGCCCTCACAATAACCTATGCCGGCATGGTGTTCTCGTCGATGGAAACCGACTATTTTCCGCGACTGTCGGCAGTAAACCGCGACAACAAGGCCATAAACCTGTTGGCCAACCGCCAGATTGAAGTGTCGATACTGCTTGTTGCGCCCATGCTCGCCCTGCTCATCGTGGCGTTGCCGCTGGTGTTGCCACTGCTATACAG
>CAVDJG010000070.1:3233-8798 GCA_963609005.1 Acidaminococcaceae bacterium | reverse complement strand
CCTTCAATCATTGCATTGCGCAGGTTGTCCCAGTCGATGTCACCTTGATAGTGCGATATGTCGATGCCATGTATCTCGTAGCCTTTGGGATATTTTGCGTCGCCGTAAAGCGCGCGCCACCTGAAACCCGTAGGACTTACGAAGAACGTGTAGAGCAGCCAAATGTAGAAGGCAAGTGCCAGCATTCCGCCGCCCCACCATGCAAGACGCGGGTTGTTGCGCAGAAAAGCGGCTATCGTGCCGCTTCTCGTGTTCTTTGTGGCGCGTTGTTGCCGTGTGTGCCGTGTAGGCGTTTTCCTTCTTGTCTTGTTGTTTGCGGCCATTCTATAATAATATAGGTGTAATTAAATCATTATGTTCCAATCATCGTGTGCACAACCTTTATACAAAAGTCGTCAAAATAATTGAGATATGCAAGCCGTATTCTCAAAATATTGTCAGTCCACCTGGCGATGTCTCGCGTTTATATCAGGTCACTAAACGGTGAATCAGGAACAAACGTCAATAAACACTTAGCCCAGAGTAATGTCGGTTGCTGTGCTCCGAACTTACTCTGGGCTGTGTTTTGTGCGGGTCTTGCCTTACCGCTTCATGTCGGCGATGTTACTTCAAGACTTTCTTTCCGTCCTTGATGTAGACTCCATTGGGTAGAGAGTCGTAATCATGGCCGAGATAGACTCCGTTGATGCTGTAGATGCCTTGCCTGCTGCCTGCAACGGTGGCATCCTTTATGCCCTGAATGCCAGTAGGCGCCCATGTGTCATGTGGATAATCGTTGGCAGCGCAGTTTAATTTGGCAAGCTTATGGCATATGTCGTGTGCCTCGTCGGGAGTGACATCACTGCTTATAATACAGGGCGCACTGTCAACGAGAGCCTCGCTCTCAGCCTCTCCCAGACCGGTTATTTCCTGCACCAAAGCCACGACTTCTTCCTTGTTTTCGGTGCACTCTTCTAGCACTACGTCGTAGCGTTTGGTTGTATCGGGACTGATTACGATGCTGCTTGTCACGGCTTTGCCGTTGAGAGCAATGGCATGCAGCGCATCGCTGAACGCCGCGCCTTCTGGTGTGGATATTACGCTGTTGATGAGCGAGAGCGAATAGAGGTCGGAATGTGAGCTCTCTACGCCTGTCATCGTTACGGTGGCATTGTTTACGGTGAGCTTTTCACACTTTCCTTCTCTTCCCATAAGGCCCCAATTTCCGCTGAAATTAGCAGTGCAATCGTCAATCTCGAGCGAGTTGTTGAAATAAAGGCCCACACCTCTTTCGGCTTCGGCATTGAGCGTGCCGTAACCTTTTATAACGGTCGGGGCTTTGTTAAGCATCATTGCCGAGTGCTTTGCCTTGATGGTGTTGTCGCCGGTTACGTTTATTATGAGGTCGTCTGTCGATTCACAGTCAATACCCTTGACGTCTCCGCTCGCCTCAATTGTCGCGTTTTCAAGTGAGAGCGTTTTTGTTTCGGGATTGTATTTCACGCTTCCGCTCACGTTCGGTATTACAGTCAGGTCGTTGCAGTTGAGGCTGTTGACATCAACTCCGGCAACCTTGAAGCCATATTTTTGGGTTGTATTCTTTATTATTATTTTGCTCTTCACGCGTTTTCCGTCGAGTGCGATAGCATTCAGCGATTCGTTAAATGCAGCACCTGTGGGCTGAACGATTTCGCAACCTTCAAGAGTGATCGATTTCTCACGTGCAATTGTGGCGTATGTGCCGTAACTTCCGTATGTCTCGGTCGTGTCCATTAATTCTGCTGTGATGTCTGCATTGCGAATGGTGAGACTTGCGCGGTCGGTATCTACTCCCCGTATTGCTGAGTAGTCGTAGGATTTTATGCTCACTGTGCAGTCGTCAAATATAAGGTTGTTTCCCTGCATGGCGCTTGCAGTCAGGATTTTGAGCGTTCCGCCTCCCGTAAAGGTCGTTTGGTCGTATGTGACACCAAGTGGAGATCCATAGGTAATGATATTGTTTTCGCCCAACAAATTTATTGTCAAATTGGGACTATAACCATCATATCTTATGGCGAAGCCTGTCTTTTCGGTATAGATGACTGCATTCTTGAATGTGAGTGTAAATGTGTTGGGGTCGAACACCACAGCTCCGCTCACATCCTCAACCACGCTCAGGTCGTCGCAGTTGGCGTTTGTCACCTTTTCGCCATTTATGAACAGACCGTAGAATACAAGTTTCTCTATCACCACTTTTTGGGTTGTTGTCACACCGTTTACGACAACAGCCTTCTTGTCTTTGTCGAATACGGCGCGTGAGGGCTTTGTTATAGCAACACCATCCACGAGTACGATGTCAATGACAGAGTCGAGATCAAGTGCCTCCATCCCCACCAACGATCCTTTGCTGCCTTGTGCCGTTACCGTAGCACCGATGTTCACAGCGAGCGTTGAGCTTTCGCTGTCGCCCGAAATGCCGTAGACACCTTTCGCATTAACGGTGCATGGCGTGACGGTGAGTGTGCCGTTGGCAATGGCAATGCCCGATTCGTTGTTGCTGGTGGCATCGAGCGTTCCGTCACCCTTAATGGTTGTTGACTGAGACAGCGACAGAGCCGACAGGTTCGACGTGATTTTGTTTTCGCCAGATATGTTTATTACAAGACCGTTGTTTGCATAGTTTGTAATGCCTTCGGTGTTGCCTTGCAGTGCTATTGTGGCGTTGTCGAGGGTGAGGATATTGGTGCTGGGGTCGTATTTCACTGTTCCGCCCACGCCAGCATACCTGGTCAGGTCGTTGCAGTTTTCACTTGTTACGTCAATTCCGGCAATCTTCAAGCCGTAGGTTTCCTGTGCCTTGGCTTGGGTTACGCCCACAAGCATGAGCAAGAGCAGCAACATGACGCCTACTCCTGCCTTGGCAAGAACTATAAATTTATGCTTCATAATTGATGGTTTTTTCATCCCCTTTGTGCAAACTGTACTGCCGGGAAAATGACTGATAAAATGTTTTTTTTGATATGTGTTGTTTCTTGATAAGGCATATAACTCCCTTGCAAAGTTACACATTATTATAATAATAGCGCACGATAACTTCAATAATTCAAGTTTCTGATTTTGGATTTGCGCTAAAGAACGCCCGAAAAGACACGCTCGGCTTGTCGTCTTTTTCAGCAATGTGCACAGTATGTTTTATTTGCTGGAATGTATAGCGTTCTCCAACCCTTGTGCATTTTGGGGTGCAACTTGTGCTTGCCACAAGATTTTGTACTGATTGTAACTGTATTATATAACTTGCAGCTACGTTCAACGTGGGTTATGTCGGCTAAATCAACTTGGATTCGTTCAAAGCTGTTCTTCCTGACAAAGCTGATAGCCCCATTCTTTACAAGGATATTCCTTGGGTGAAAGAACACGAGATATAATATGATGCAGACAAATAGACTTGTGCCAACAAAATCCAGTGGAGTTTCTAAATTCATGCAACACAAGACAATTAAGATTCCAAGTATATAGGCGGCAATCGTTTTAGTGATTGCATGGCTATATATCGTTTGTCGATTTTGAATTTCATACTGGTTTCTATAAAAAAGGTAAAGATAGATGTTGAAAGCAAAGCTGTTGGCGACTTTTCACAATAAGTTCGTTGTCGCCTGAAAAGGTCGTTAATGTAACGGCAACGCTATTGGCCGATGCTTTTCCACCGACCCCGTTGTAAAATAAAAGGGAGCGCGGCTTATTGTGCCACGCTCCCTTGTTGTTGTGTTTGCGATTATTCCTGCTCCAGCTTGAGCGTCTTGGTGGGCTGGTCGCACACGTCGCTCGGACCCCAGTATTGTATCGGTCCGGGATAAACGTAGCAAGTTTCCTTTGCCCACTTGTCGCGGCAAGCGGCGAATGTCTTGAACGGTTTGCCGTCGAGTTCAACGAGAGCCTTGCGTATAACGGGCTTCATCTCGCCGTTGCGGCGCTCCATGTTCATCATCATTGTGATAGGCACACCGCCTGCTTTCCATTCGTCGGTTCCGGCAGTGGTGTTCTTCACGATAGCCATATAGCCGGTCTTGCCGTTGGCGATGAGCTGTGCAGCGCTTGTTCCGAGTGCATAGCAGTAGTCGGCGTCGAAGTTTGAGGGAGCAGCGCAGCGTCCTTCGTAGCCGAAGAAGTGGTGCTGAGCGGCGAACTTGCCGTCATATTTGCCCTCTTTCTTCCACTGTGCGAGCTTGTCGCCCACCATTTCAGAGATGAGCTTCTCGGTCTCGATGAGCGAAACCTGCACGTTTCCGTGCGGGTCGCGGTCGAGCGACAGCTGGCGAGCAACGCCTTCGGGCAGAGTCTCGAAGGTGGCCTTGTTGGTTTCGCTCAGGTGAGCGAGGATATATTCGCGCTGTGCGTTCTTGTCAAGATCCTTGTAGTCGGCTCCGTGCTCGGCGAGCAAGTCGTTGAGTTCCTGTATGAGTCGGCCGATTGCGGGTACAAACTCGATGAGGCCCTCGGGGATGAGCACAACACCGAAGTTGTTGCCCTGGCTTGCGCGGTAGGCCACGGTGGTGGCTATCTGCTCCACGATGTCGTTAAGAGTGAGGTCTTTTGCCTCGATTTCCTCAGAGATGAGGCAGATGTTGGGCTGTGTCTGAAGAGCGCATTCAAGTGCGATGTGCGATGCCGAGCGGCCCATCAGCTTGATGAAGTGCCAGTATTTGCGTGCCGAGTTGCAGTCGCGCTCGATGTTGCCGATAACCTCGCTGTAGGTCTTGCAAGCGGTGTCGAAGCCGAACGAAGTCTCGATCTGGTCGTTCTTCAGGTCGCCGTCGATGGTCTTGGGGCAGCCGATTACCTGCACGCCGTAGTTCTTTGCAGCATAATACTCGGCGAGAACGCATGCATTGGTGTTGGAGTCGTCGCCGCCGATGATTACGAGAGCCTTGATGTCGAGCTCGCGCAGAATCTCGATGCCCTTTTCAAACTGCTCTTCCTGCTCGAGCTTTGTGCGGCCCGAACCGATGAGGTCGAAACCACCGGTGTTGCGGTAGTCTTTGAGCAGCTCCTCGGTAATCTCGATGTACTTGTGGTCAACGAGGCCGCCGGGGCCCATGAGGAAACCGTAGAGGCGGTTTTCGGGGTTGAGCTTCTTCACTTCGTCAAACAGTCCCGAAATCACATTGTGTCCGCCGGGAGCCTGGCCGCCGCTGAGGATTACACCCACGTTGATGGCCTTCTGTGTGGCCTGCTCTGCGGGAACAAACTCCACGAGGGGCATTCCGTATGTGTTGGGGAAAAGCTTCTTGATTTCCTCCTGATTGTCAACGCTCTGTGTGGGAGCGCCTTCCTTTACCTTCACTGCACCCTGGAGTGCTTTCGGCAATTTCGGCTGATAGGCAGATCTCTCTTTCTGCAATGCGCTAAATTCCATATTGATTTTTAAATGTTAAAAAATTATGTTTTTAAATGCTTGTGTCTGATGCTTTTCCGGCAACCGGCGAAGCCTTGGCAACGCCCCTTCGGGCCGGTGGTTTTGGCGTGCGGCGGCTGGTGTGCGTGCGCTCACCGTATGCGCTGTGCATGTGCAGCGTCTGCCGCGCGTGCGTGTCGCGTGTGCCTTTATGG
>CAVDJG010000070.1:0-3223 GCA_963609005.1 Acidaminococcaceae bacterium | reverse complement strand
CCTTTATGGCGCAACGACCTTAAAACAACTGCAAAAATACTCTTTTTTCGCGACATTATAAAAGATTTGTCGCCAAAACATCAAAGCCAAAACATTTTTTTGATAATTCTTTGGCCGTATGTTTTTTTTTAATATCTTTGTCAAAACAAATCATTGTTGGTTTGCATGCAATGGCAATGCAAACATTGACTAATCAATTTATTAAGTTAATTTATTATGGCAAACAAGCGTAACTTGAAAAAGCAGATAAACTGCGTGTGCGGAGATTTGTTCGCAGAATGCGTGGCTTCGTCAATCTACAATGCGAAGGAAAGCGACGACAATGTGAAAAATCTGCTGGCCTCGATACTCATAATCCACAACAATTACATCAGCCGCGTGTCGCATCCCGAGCCGGGATTGACGGCTGCCGCCTATTACCGCGACTTGCTGAAATGCTTCAACGATGAGGTGTCGGAGATTGGCGACCAGATAATCAATTTAGGTTGATGCCGATGGGAATGGTGAAACGGCTTAGCCGATTTGTACTTTACGGCCTTATGGGGTGGACCACCGAAGTTACCGAGTCGCATCCCGACAAATTTGTCATCTGTCTTGCGCCGCACACAAGCAACTGGGATTTCATTCTCGGGCTTTTGTATTCGCGTGCCGAGGGCATGAAAATCAATTTCCTGATGAAAAAGGAGTGGTTTTTCTGGCCTTTGGGCGTGCTCTTCCGGCGTTGGGGAGGCATCCCCGTAAACCGCGGGCGGCACACAAGCATGACCGACTGGCTTGCCGGCGTGGCACAGGAAAGCACGTCTTTCAAACTGTGCATAACGCCGGAGGGCACACGGTCGCTCAATGCCGACTGGAAAAAAGGTTTTTATTTCATATCGCAGAAGGCCAACATTCCGATACTTCTTTATGGGGTTGACTATGCAAAGCGCAAGATTGTGTGCACGAAGACATTTGTGCCCACGGGCGACTTGGAAGGCGACATGAGGCAGATAAAACTGTATTTCAAGGATTTCAAAGGCAAAAATCCTGAACTTTTCACGATAGGAGAAATTTAATGGTAAAGCAACGTCTGCTTTTTACATTTCTTGTTGCGCTTCTCGCCGTTTCGTCGGGGTGCATGGCACAGAACGCGAAAGGCAATGCCAAACTTGCGGCGCAAATCAACGAGTTCGTCGTGAAGTATGCATCGAAAAGGGGCAAGACACAGGATGTGCACCGGGTGCTTTCATATAAGGTTGACGACAGGGCGCAGTGCTTGGAACTGACCATTGACAATGCCTTTGCAAAGCACGACTTCACTAAGGACGATGTAAACTACTATTACCGCAAGCTTGCAAAGTCGCTGCCCAAGCCATACAACCGTTATGACTTGACGATAAAGACTGCCGGACTGCCCATAGAGCAGCTTGCCGCCGGCGCAGTGGCTGCCGACGATGCTTTCTCGCGCTTTTGGGGGGCTATCGACTACAAGGGCAAGCCTTGGGTGGACAATGTGTCACGGCCTTACGGCATAAGCCACGGCTTGGGCAACAGGCACATCTCGCTTTGGGCAAGCCACGGCATTTATTTTGATGCCAAGAACTTCAGGTGGAAATGGCAACGCCCCAGCCTTTACTGCACAAACGAAGACCTTTTCACGCAGACAATAGTGGTGCCCTATCTCATTCCCATGCTTGAACGGGCAGGGGCTGTTGTCTATACACCGCGTGAACGCGACTGGCAAACCAACGAGGTGATTGTTGACAACGACGACGCGGCAAGCGGCATGACCTATGTGGAAAGCGACGGTAAAAAAGCCTGGACGGCCGCACCCGGGAAGGGATTCGGACGGCCGGGAAACGTGCTGCGCGACGGCGACAACCCTTTCCGACGCGGCACGGCACGCATGGCCGAGACGGTGAAAAAGCGCGAGTCGTGGATTTCTTACCAACCCACGATACCCGAAAGCGGACGTTATGCGGTGTATGTGAGCTACCAGACATTGGAAAACAGCATAGCCGATGCCGAATATATAGTAATACACCGCGGAAAGCGCACGGTGTTTCATGTCAACCAGCAAATGGGCGGCTCCGTCTGGGTGTATCTCGGGACGTTTGATTTTGCACAGGGATGCGACGAGAACAACCGCGTGGTGGTGACCAATCTCTCGTCGGCAAAAGGCGTGGTGACAACCGATGCCGTGCGGTTTGGCGGCGGAATGGGCAGCGTGGAGCGTGGCGGCAGCGTGAGCACTTATCCGCGTTGCCTTGAAGCGGCACGCTACAACGTGCAGTGGTCGGGCGCACCATACAGCATATACAGCAGCAAAAACGGGGCCGACGATTATGCCGACGACATAAACTCGCGCTCGCTTATGACAAACTGGCTCGCGGGAGGGTCGGTGTATGTGCCTACGATCGAAGGCAAGAAAGTGCCGATAGAGCTGAGCCTCGCGGTGCACAGTGATGCCGGCTATTCGCTTGCTGCCGACTCGATAATTGGTTCGCTATCGATTTGCACCACCAATTTCAACGACGGCAGACTGAACAGCGGCATAAGCCGCCTTGTGTCGCGCGATTTTGCCGACTCGTTGCTTCTTGGGGTGCAGCGCGATTTGAGATACAAATACCGGAAATGGACACGCAGATATTTGTATGACCGCAATTACTCGGAAACACGCAAGCCCGAAGTGCCGTCGTCGATAATAGAAACAATGTCGCACCAGAATTTCGCCGACATGCTGCGCGGCCATGACCCTAACTTCAAGTTCACCTTGGCGCGCTCGCTTTACAAGACAATACTGCGTTTCGTAAACGGCGGACATGGGCGGGCAAGTGTCGTGGCACCGCTGGCTCCCACCAATTTCATGATGTCGCTTGGCGACAACGGCCAGCTGCATCTGTCGTGGACACCCGTTGACGACCCGCAGGAACCCACGGCCTGCGCCACGGCATATAATGTGTATGTGGCCAAGGACGGTGAGGACTTCGGCAACGGCGAGATGATTGACAATGCAAACTATGTGTTTGAACCTGAGCGCGGTGTGGTATATAAGTTCAGAGTCACGGCGGTGAACCGTGGCGGCGAAAGCTTCCCCACCGAAACACTTGCCGCCTGTGTGGCATCGCATGGCGCGCGCAAAATACTTGCAGTGAATGCTTTCACGCGCCTGTCGTCGCCTGCTGTGGTGAACACGGGCATGAGCCAAGGGTTTGACTTCGATGCCGACCCCGGCGTGTCGTAT